>JBKHDA010000024.1:0-32242 GCA_046541575.1 Halanaerobium sp.
AAAGAAGATATGAACAGCGGCTGCGTGAATATAAAAATCAGCAGAAAAAAATTAAGGAATTAGAAGATGCAATAGAACAGCTCTATATCTGGGGCCGCTCCCGTGATAGTGAAAAAATGTTTAAAAGAGCAAAGGCAATGGAAAAAAGATTAGAAAGAATTGATAGGATAGAAAAACCTCAGCTAAAAGGCAGAAAGATGAAGCTGGAGCTTGATGCTCAAGTTAGAGGTGGAGATGATGTTTTATTTGTAGAAAATCTAACTAAAAGTTTTGAGGAACTAAAACTTTTTGAAGATCTTAATTTTGAACTGCACCGCAGTGATAAAGCGGCTATTATAGGTGATAATGGTACCGGTAAATCAACTATTTTAAGAATTATTATGGGCGAGATTAATGCTGATCAGGGTAGAGTAAAGATCGGTACTAATATTTATCCCGCCTATTACCGCCAGGAATTTGAGGGTTTTAATCCTGATGATGACCTGATAACTGCTCTGCAGCGTGAAACTGCAGTGACCAACTCCAGAGCAAGGGATATGCTGGCTTCATTTTTATTCACCGGAGAAGATGTATTTAAAAAGGTTAAGCAGTTAAGCGGTGGCGAAAAAAGCAGGCTGCGTTTACTGCAGCTGATGAGCGGTGATTATAATTTTTTAATTCTTGATGAGCCAACAAATCACCTGGATCTGCCCTCACGTGAGGTGCTGGAAGAAGCCTTAAATGATTATCAGGGAACGGTCCTGATTGTTTCTCATGATCGTTATTTTTTGGATAAGGTTGTTGACTATATTTATGAACTTGATAATCAGGAACTAAATAAATATTTTGGTGATTATAGTTATTACAAAGAAAAAAAGAAAAATGAAATTTCAGCTCAGCTAGAAAAAGAGCAGGAGCAGAAAAAAAGTGAAGGTAAACTGGATTATGAGGCTCAAAAAGAAGCCCGCAGTCAGAAAATGCAGCGGCAGAAAAGGCTGGAAGAAATTGAAACTGAAATAGAAAAATTGGAAAATGAGCTTTCAGATTTAGAAGCAGAAATGACTGCTGAAAAAAATATAGATAAATTTGAACTTCTGCAGAATTTAAAGGATGAATATGAATCTAAGAATAATAAACTGGAAGATTTATATCAGGAGTGGGAAGAAATTATTTAAATTAAACTGAGCATTATGTCGGAACTGGACCGGATTTTAAGAATGTGAGGTATAAAAATGGATGATATTATTGAAAGATTAGAGATGAAGTCAGAAGAAATTACAATACCCGATAAAACTACAGAGCAGTGGCAGAATCTTTTAGAAATGCTTGTAGAAAAAGCAGATGCTAAAGATGCTCTGCTGACAGAGTATGATAGACCCTTTTTGGAAATTATCAAAGTCAGTGAAAAAGGGGAAAGTATTTTTTCGGAGGGAGACAGAATCAAACTATCCGGGCACTACTGTCAGAGTGTTATTGAATGTAGAGGTCCACTGGAAGTAGATGATGCTTTTGCAGATCCAAATTGGGAGGAAGCTCCAGAACTTGAATTTGGACTTAACTCTTATCTTGGTTATCCTATTTTCTGGCCTACCGGAGAAATTTTCGGGACAATCTGTATCCATGATAACCAGGAAAGAGAATACAGCCAGCAGCTAAAAAAACAGCTGCAGTTCAGCCGTGATTTAATAGAAAACAGCCTAGAAATTTTTTATCAGAATCATTTAAATAATAATCTCCGCTACTATTATTCGGAATTAATAGATATTCTGCCGGTTGGAGTAATGATTGAAGACAGTAATGGTAAAATACTTAAAGTAAACAGAGCAATGGAAGAGATAACTGGTTATTCCAGAAATGAGCTTTTAAAAAGCACTGTTTTCGATACAGTGGTTCCGGAAAACCAGAAAGAAATTGCTGAAGAAAATATTGAAAAAATTATGAATGGTGAGATTTTAATTCACGAACTGCCTTCAGCCAACAGCAGTGGAGAAGAAAGATTTATTAGACTTCAGGAAAGAAAAATTATTCTACCAAATAATGAAGAAGGAATTATTTCTATTCAGAGTGATATTACTGATAAAATAAAAAGTGAAGAAAAAATTAAATATGCCAGCTATCATGACAGTTTAACAGACCTTTATAATCGTTCTTATTTAGAAAATAAAATTCAGAGTTTAAATAAGCAGAACCGGCTTCCAACTGCAGTAATTATGGCAGATTTAAATGGTCTTAAACTTGTCAATGACACCTACGGCCACAATGAAGGTGACAAACTTTTACAGAAAATGGCTTCAATTTTAAAAAGCAGCTGTCGGGATAATGATCTGATTGCACGCTGGGGTGGAGATGAATTTGTTATTTTGCTGCCGGAAACAGATCGCAAGGCAGTAAAAAAGGTTGTAAAAAGAATTAATAAAAAGATTTCTAATACATTTTTAGAATTTGAAGAAGGAAGCAAACTTCCTCTTTCAGCTGCCTTAGGATATGGAATCAAAAAACATTATTATGAAGATATTTTTGAAATCTTAGATGATGCTGAATCTAAAATGTATAAAAATAAATTAACTGAGAGCAGGAGTATAAAAAGCAATATTTTAAATACACTTTTAAAAACTTTGAGTGAAAAGAGTCAGGAAACATCAAGCCACTCTAACCGAATGGCTTCTCTGGCCCGAAAAATGGCAGAAAAAATTGATCTAAATCAGAGTGAAATCAATAAATTAACTTTAATTGCCAAACTGCATGATATAGGAAAAACAGTTATTCCGGAAAAGATATTAAATAAAAAGGATAAATTAACGGAAGCTGAATGGAAAGAAATAAAAACTCATCCAGCTGTTGGGCACCGAATTTTAAATGCAACTGATGAATTTTCTCATATTTCGGAGGAAATTTTATCACATCACGAAAAATGGGATGGCAGTGGTTATCCCCGGGGCTTAAAAGGAGAAGAGATCCCTCTGCTTGCAAGAATAATTGTCATTGTGGATGCCTATGATGTAATGACAACTGAACAGGTATATAGAACTGCATTTTCAAAAAAGGAAGCTTTAGCTGAAATAAAAAGATGTGCTGGAACTCAGTTTGATCCAAAAATGGCAGAGATATTTATAGATTTAATGTCAGATTAGTTTTGAATAAGGACCGAGACTTCAAAGTTTAAATCAGAGATATTTAACCGGAAATTAATTTAGAGTCCAGCTTTATACATAATCTGAATAAGAAAAAACCCTGCCGAGAGAAGGAAAATCAATCTGGCAGGGTTTTCTTAGGGTATAATATTATTTATGTGATAGTTTAATAATATTATCAAATTTTAATTAAAGAGCTTCAGCACCTTCTTCACCGGTTCTGATTCGGACAACATTTTCAATATCAGAGACAAATATTTTTCCATCCCCAACCTCACCGGTCTGAACAGCTTCTTTAATAGCTTCAACAATTTTATCAACATCAGTATATTCAACAACTATTTCGACTTTAATTTTTTTTCTAAGTCTGATTCTGTAAGTCACACCTCTATAGGTTTCAGAATGACCTTTTTGAGAACCATAACCTTTAATTTCAGTAATATTTAAACCACTAATTCCAATTGATTCTAATCTATCGATTAACTTATCAGTTTTATTAGGTCTAATAATCGCTTCTATTCTTTTCATTCTAGTTTCCCCCTTTTAATTTTGAACTTTTATATTGGCTACAAAGTCTGGATAAGATTCTGCACCATGTTCTGAGTAATCAAGACCTTCAATTTCATCCTCTTCGGATACTCTGAGTCCTATTACTGCATCAATAGCTTTAAAGAGTACAAAACCAAGTCCAAAAGCCCAGAAGAAAACAGTAACAACTCCAATAACCTGGGTGATTAAGAGGCTCATGCCTCCTCCAAAAAGAAGTCCACCTTCTGTAGCAAAAAATCCAACTGCAATTGTTCCAAAAGCTCCACAGACACCATGAACTGAAACAGCACCAACGGGGTCATCAATCTGTAATTTATCGAAGAACTCAACCGCATAAATAACTATGATACCGGCAAGACCACCAATAATTACTGCTGAGAGATTACCTACAGCTGCTGTACCGGCTGTAATTCCAACCAGACCTGCTAAAGCACCGTTTAAAGTCATGCTTACATCTGCCTTACCGTATTTAATCCAGCTGACAATCATTGCCATTACAGCACCGGCTGCAGCTGCGAGATTTGTTGTTACAGCGATAGAAGCAATAGATAAATCTGTACCGGCTACAGTTGAGCCTGGATTAAATCCAAACCAGCCAAACCAGAGAATAAAAACACCTAAAGCTGCCATTAAAAGGTTGTGTCCGGGCAGAGCATTTGCACTTCCATCTTCATTATACTTACCAATTCTTGGTCCTAAAACAATAGCCCCGGCTAAAGCAGCCCAGCCGCCAACAGAGTGAACAACAGTAGAACCGGCAAAGTCTACAATACCCATTTCAGCTAACCAGCCGCCTCCCCAGATCCAGTGTCCTACAACAGGATATATAAATGCAGTAATCACGACACTGTAAGCTAAGTAACCGGAAAAATTAGTTCTTTCTGCCATTGCCCCGGAAACAATTGTAGCTGCTGTTGCAGCAAAAACAGTCTGAAAGATAAAAAAGGCTGCTATCGGAATATCAAGTCCTAAATTTGCAAAAGAGTCCTGCAGAAAATAGCCTGTTGTTCCTATAAAACTATTTCCACTGCCAAACATAAAGGCAAAACCAACTGCCCAGAAAACTAAAGAACCTGTGGCAAAATCCATTAGATTTTTCATAATAATATTTCCTGCATTTTTAGCTCTGGTAAATCCAGCCTCAACCATGGCAAATCCGGCCTGCATAAAGAAAACCAGAAAAGCTGCAATTAAAGTCCAGACTGTATCAATTGCCACTGCATTGGCTGCCGCCTGATCATTCTGGGCAAAAGCCATTCCACTAAATAAAATCACCAGCACTAAACTCATCAAAACAATTTTTAAATACTCACTTCTCATTACTCTACTACTCATAATAATTTCCTCCTCGTGTTAGGTATATGTTAACTATGAGTAGATTATATATATAGCTGACATGAAAAGCAAGTGATTTTGAGTTTATATAACCGTATACAGTAATTCTAGCTTTTGATAGAATATTTATAATTTTAAGTTATTAAACTAAATAGATCTTAAAAATCTGGTATTGCAGGCAGTTCTAATTTGTGCTGATTTGCGGCAGCTATTTTTTCTACTTTAGCTGCAGTTTCTGGTTCAGCTTCTCCATCTACAATATAATAGTCAATTTCTCTGTAGCTTAAACCAATTTCATCCTGATCACTCTGACCATCCCAGAGACCGGCAGAAGGTGTCTTAGTAATAATTTTTTGATCAATTCCCATTTCTCTGGCCAGTCCCCGCACCTCCAGTTTAACCAGATTACCCAGGGGTGCGATATCAATTCCACCATCACCGTATTTAGTAAAATAACCTAATTTTAGTTCACTGCGGTTGTCAGTTCCTACCACCAGGTAATTATTTAAATTTGCATAGTAATAGAGAAGGGTCATCCTCAGCCTTGGTTTCATATTGGCCAGAGCAAGTTTAAGACTGCCGCTGGCAGAATCCAAATTATCTTTATTAATTATTTCATCTAATTCGATTTCCGGATCACTATTTTCAATTGTCTGCAGAAATTGATTATAAGTGTCTCCAAGATCAATTTCTTTATATTTAATTCCAAATTTCTCTGCGTGTTTAACAGCATCCACTCTGTCTTCAGGATTGCTCTGACAGGGCATAATAATTCCCAGAGTATTTTCTGGAAAAGCTTTCTGGCAGAGAAGGGAGGTTACAGAAGAATCAATTCCTCCTGATAAACCAATTACGGTTCCCTGACAGCCGGCATCATTAACTTTTTTTCTGATCCAATCAACTAAATTATTTTCAATTTCTTTATAATCTCTATCTAACATATTTTACACCTCATTTTTTAAATAATTAAGCCGTTACTATAAAATTATTTTCTAATTATTTTCTAAAAGTTAAAAACATATTTAAAAGCATTAGCCTCCCAGGAAATATTCAACTGGGAGGCCTCAAATTATAAGGGGAGTTAATGCTTCTGGCTTCTCACTTTTTTTAAAAAAGTAGAAATTTTATTACTCCATCAATGATATTATTTCATTTTTAAGACTAAAACTTCTCATTAAGCTGTATAAATTTCAACTAAACAAAAATATTTAATTAAAATCTAGTTAGATAATTATCTAATTCCCACTGACTGACCTGTGTTCTGTAAGCATCCCATTCTACCTTTTTAGCAGCAACAAAATGTTCTAAAACATGTTCACCTAATACTCCTGTAATTACATCATCTTCTAAGAGGAGATTAACTGCTTCATTAATGTTTGCAGGTAAACTTTCAATATCAAGATCTGCTTTTCTAGCAGCTGACATCTCATAAATATTATCCAGTACTTCTTCTGGCGGTTCGATTTCATTTTTAATTCCATCCAGACCTGCTTTGAGCATTACTGCAATTGCCAGATAGGGGTTGGCAGTTGGATCAGGATTTCTTAATTCAAGTCTTGTTCCTGCTCCACGGGCAGCCGGAATTCTAATTAAAGCACTTCTGTTGGCACTTGACCAGGCTACATAAACCGGAGCTTCATAACCGGGAACTAAACGCTTATAAGAGTTAACAGAAGGGTTAGTGATAGCTGCGATTGCTCGAGCATGTTTTAATAAACCTCCAATATAATGATAGGCAGTTTTACTTAAGCCCAGGCGGTCATTTTCATCATAAAAAACATTTTCTCCATCTTTAAATAATGACTGATGGACATGCATACCTGAGCCATTTTCACCAAAAATAGGTTTGGGCATAAAGGTTGCATGGAGTCCATGCTCATGAGCAATAGACTTGGTTACAAATTTAAAAGTAGCAATATTGTCTGCAGTTTTTAAAGCCGGTGCATATTTAAAATCAATTTCATGCTGGCCGGGAGCAACCTCGTGGTGAGATGCTTCTACCTCAAAACCCATTTCTTCTAGAGCCAGCACAATACTGCGGCGGGCGTTAATTCCCTTATCAACAGGACCTAAATCAAAATAGCCACCTTCATCGTGAGTTTTTGTAGTTGCATCTCCATTTTCATCTAACTGAAATAAGAAAAACTCAGGTTCAGGCCCAACATTCATATCATAACCCATTTCTTCAGCTTCTTTTAAAGCTTCCTTTAAAACATTACGGGGTCCACCGGAGAAAGGTTCACCAGTTGGAGTATAAACATCACAGATTAAACGAGCAACAACTCCACCTTCTTCCGGGCGCCAGGGAAAAATAGTAAAGGTATCATAATCCGGTCTTAAATACATATCAGATTCCTGAATTCTGGTAAAACCATCAATGGAAGAACCATCAAACATAATTTTGTTATCCAGAGCATCTTCCAGCTGTTTGGCTGTGATCGCAACATTTTTAACTATACCCAAAATATCAGTAAACTGCATTCTGATAAACTTAACATTCTTTTCTTCTGCCATTTTTAAAATATCTTCTTTGCTGTACTTTGACATCATAATCACTCTCCTAATAATTTTTCGTTTTTCAATTTCTGACTTCAGTATAGAGCCTTTTTCTGCTTTCGTCAATAGAGCTTAAAAAAATAAATTTATGGTCATCAGAACTGTTATAGCAAGGATTAATCTATAAAATTGATAAAAATACTGTTTTTTAAATACCTGTATACAGATATAATAATCAGCCAATCTGATTCTTGACAATTTTCAAATAATAATATATAATATAAAAAATGAATAAAATAGATAAAAGTTATGAGAGGGAGGAAAATAATTTTTAGTGATTACAGAGAATCGGAGGAGCTGAGAACCGAGATCTAAAAAAATTATTTTTGTAGCCCTTAAACTGCAGTGTTGAATAAAGTAGATGCTGTCGGAGATCCTTAGCTGGAATTGCACCCGTTATCAAGTGCAGAAGTATAGATGTTAGCTGAAATTATCAATTTTAGCGTCAGTACTTTAAGAGGCTGTTTAAACAGCAAGTTGGGTGGTACCGCGTGAGAGAACTCTCGTCCCGATTAATAGTTTAGCTATTAGTTGAGATGAGGGTTTTTTTGTTTTTAGTAAATTATTTAATTTTAAAGAGGAGTGAGCAGTATGAGCAGTAAAGAAAATAAACAATTTAGTGGAGCAGAAATTTTTGTTAAGTCACTTGAGGCAGAGGGAGTAGATACAGTATTTGGTTATATTGGAGCAAAAGTAATAGATATTTATGATAAGCTATATGATTCAGAAATAAGACACATTATGCCCCACCATGAACAGGGAGGAGTCCACGCAGCTGATGGTTATGCTCGTTCAAGTGGTAAAACCGGAGTCTGTATAGCAACATCCGGGCCGGGGGCTGCTAATATGGTTACCGCTCTGGCAACAGCTAATATGGATTCAGTTCCCCTGGTAGCTTTTACCGGTCAGGTTCCAAATACAATGATTGGAACAGATGGTTTTCAGGAGGCAGATATTAAGGGAATTACAATGCCCATAACTAAAAATAATTATATTGTTAATGATGTAGGGGATCTGGCAAGAATTATTAAAGAGGCATTCCACCTGGCAGCTACAGGTCGTCCGGGGCCTGTTTTAGTAGATATTCCTTCAAATATTTTGAAAGAAATGGCTGAGTTTAATTATCCAGACCAGGTTGATCTGCCGGGCTACAGTCCTACCTATCAGGCAAACAAACTGCAGATAAAAAGAGCAGCTGAGTTAATTAATAACTCAAATAAACCAATAATTTATGCCGGTGGAGGTTCAATAATCTCAGGGGCAGATCAGGAAATAACAGAGCTGGCTCAAAAGGCAGAAATTCCTGTTACAACAACCTTAAATGGAATAGGTATTTTTGATGAAAACAGTTATCTTTCACTTGGTATGCTGGGAATGCACGGTACAACTGAAGCAAATCTTGCGATTACTAATACTGATTTAATCATTGCTCTCGGGGCTCGATTTGATGACAGGGTAACCGGTAGACTGGAGGATTTTGCAGTTAATGCTGATGTAATCCATATTGATATTGATCCGGCAGAAATCTCCAAAATAGTTGAAACTAAAGTACCGATCACAGCAGATGTTAAAACTGCTTTAAAGGATCTTTTACCTAAGATCAAAGAAGTAAAACGCCCTGCCTGGATTAAAGAAATAGAAGAATGGAAAAAAATTGATGAGCAGGCTAATCCGGAAACAGCAGATAAAGTATTACCTTCAGAAATTATTGAAAGTTTATATGAACTGACTGAAGGAAATGCTATTATCACAGCCGGGGTTGGCCAGCATCAGATGTGGGCAGCCCAGTATTACAGGTACTCAAAACCCAGAACATTTATTAGTTCTGGTGGTCTGGGAACTATGGGTTATGGTTTCCCGGCAGCAATTGGTGCTAAACTGGCCAATCCTGACCGAGATGTTTTTGCCCTGGTTGGTGACGGCAGTTTTCAGATGAATATTCAGGAACTGGCAACTGCAGCTAAAAATCATGTGGCAGTTAAAATAATAATTTTTAATAATCAGTATCTGGGAATGGTTCGTCAGTGGCAGGAATTATTTTATGACAAAAGATATTCAGCAACCTGTCTGCGGCGCCAGAGCAACTGTCCTCCCCACTGTTCGGCTCCAAATGAAGACTGCCCGGAAATGATCCCGGACTTTATTCAGGTAGCAAAAGGCTATGGAATTAGTGGAGAGAACGTAACAGAGAGAAAGGACATTAAAACCGCCTTAAAAAATGCTATTGAAGCCGAGGGAAGTTATCTGCTTAATTTTATGATTGAAGAAGAAGAAAATGTATTTCCTATGGTTTCTGCAGGCGGCAGTTTAAAAGAAATGATTTTAAGAAAAGATAATAAAAAATAATAGGGAGGCTCATCATGCCTGACATGCTTGTTAATTTATTTGATCTACCTGAATGGCAGCAGCAGGAAAAAAAATTAAAGGATAAAGGTATAAAAATCAGAAGAGCTGTGCCACCGGAAAAGACAGAAATTTTAAATTGGATTGAAATTAATTTTGAGAGAGCCTGGAGATCTGAAGCAGATGTAGCTTTTTCCGGCTCTCCACCTAAAATCTTTATTGCTTATCAAGAAAATAAAATTTTAGGTTTTGCCTGTTATGATACAACTGCAAAAGGATTTTTTGGCCCAACCGGGGTTAGTAAAAGTGCAAGGTCTCAGGGTATAGGTAAATTACTGCTTTTAAAATCTCTAGCAGTACTTAAAGAGCAGGGCTATGTTTATGCTTTTATTGGTGATGTTGGCCCGGTGGAATATTATAAAAAAGTCTGTGGTGCTGTCATTATTGAGGGTAGTGAAAAAAGTTTTTATAATGACTTATTTATTTAAATACCTTAAATTTTCCTGCTTCTAAAGCTTCTTATCACAAAAATTTCAAAAAAAAATTCTGCTTTGACATTGCAATAAAGGTCAAAAAGGAATAATATAAAATAAGAAGAAAAGAAATTCTGGAGGCGGAAGAAGTTGAAATATTTAAATTTTTTAAGTAGGAAGAAAAAATTAATATTTTTCTTAATGCTTATAGGTTTTTTACTCAAATACAATTTTTTAAACTGGCATATATTTCAAACTGTTTCAATTTATACTTTAATTACTAAAAATTTATTAATCATTTTATTCTCACTGGTAATTACTAATTTATTAATGAAAAACAAGAAAAGGATTTATTTTACATTCCTATTTTATCTATTATTTACATCTTTTTTCTTTGTTAATCTCTGGTATAATAAATATTTTGGTAATTATTTAAGTTTGGCTGATATGACAATGGGGCAGGGAATAAGGCCTTTTAAAGTCTTATTTAGACAGTTAATAGGCTGGATTGATCTGCTTTTTATTTTTGAATTTCCTCTTTTAATCTATTTAATATTTTTTAATGGAGAGTTTAAAGAAGAGAAAATTACTTTTTCAAAAGATAGAAATTATAGAAAAAAGGTCTTAGTTATTCTGCTTTTAATAATTGTAGTGCTGGGTGGGCATATTTTTTATATGAACAATATTTATGCTGTAAATGGCTTTTTTGAATTATATGAACACAGCACTCCTGCTTTTGTCAGTGTTTATGGCATTTTTCCACTTTATATTGCAGAATATTTTAGTATGAAAGGACAGGAGCCGGAAAATGTTAAACAAATAACTGATAAAGATATTGTAAGAGAGGAAAATTTAAGCAAAAAGCAAAATATAGAGGATATTAAAAATATTATTGTGGTACAGCTTGAATCATTTGATGAAAAAATAATAGATTATCAGCATAATGGTCAGGAAGTCACCCCCTTTTTAAATGAACTTAAGCAGAACTCTCTCTATTTTAATGACATTTATGCTCAGCACGTTAATGGAAGTTTTGATGCAGAATTTTCGTTTTTAACATCTCTTTATCCAATAAATAAAAACTATGCTTTTAAGACTAATGATATGACAGAGTTTAATTCTTTAGTTAAGGTTTTAAAAAACCGAGATTACAACTTTTTAGCCTTTCATGGTAATAAAGATGAATTTTTCTATCGGGATAAAGGTTATCCAGAAATGGGATTTAATAAATTTTATCACAGAGAGTATTTTACTACAGAAAATGCCGAAATTGGTGAGGATAGTTATTTAGGGATCAATGACTATGATTTTTTAGAACAATCGGTCAACTTTTTAGAAAATGAAGAAGAACCATTTTTCGCATTTTATATTACAGTTACCAGTCATACTCCATACGATTTTTATCCGGAAGGATACAGGCTGGAAGAATTTGAAGATTTGAAGCCTGCTCTAGTTAGAGATTATTTTAATTCAGCTCATTTTACTGATCAATCTCTAAAAAACTTTTTTGAGCAGCTAAAAGATAAGGATCTATATGAGGACACCCTTTTTGTCTTTTATTCTGATCATACTTCAGATGTCGAAAATGAAAACTACAGTTCTGGAGGAGATTTCACTATTGAAGGTAATGTTAAGGAGCCAGAAAATATTCCTTTAATGATTTTTCATCCAGATCTCGAAGCAGAATTGATTTCCAAAACTGGAACTCATACAGATATTGCACCTACTATTCTGGATATTATAGGTGACCGGGAAAAGCCGGAAGGTTTTTTAGGGACTTCATTATTAAAAGAGGAAGAAAATCCTGTCTTATTTCTTCATGAAACGCCTCAAATTCTTTATCATGACAGCTTATTTTTGCGGATGCCGATGGAGGCAGAAGAGAAAACTGAATTTAGAAGAATTGCTTATAAAAATGAGGAGGCTCAGGAAGTTTCTTTACCTGATTCGGAAAAAGAGAGGATGCTTAATGTAATAGAGTATATGCAGGATATTATGAAAAAGAATATTACTAAAGAAGAAAACGAATAAAAATATTGGGAGGCCAGATAATGAAGAATTTCTTTAAAAAAGCCTCAATCTATATTTTCTTGATGCTTTTAGCTGCAGGAATTATCTTCAGTCTCAATTATTACTATGGACAAAAAATATCAGAAGATATAGAGGCTGAAATAACTCAGACAGCAGATAATAATGACTATCAGCTAAAATCTATAGAAATCGACACAAATCCTTTTCTACAAAAAATAGAACTTCAAAACTTAAGTTTAAACAGGACAGAAGAGGTCAATATAATTGTTAATCAGGCAGAAATAAATTTCAGCTGGCAGCAGCTTTTAAATTATATTCAAAATCAGGACTTTCAGCTTGATAAAAATTTAGAAAGTCAGATAAAACAGATTAAATTTTCCAGCTTAGAGGATAATTATCAATTAGATTTTAGTGATCTTAGATTGGATTATCAGGGTAATCTATCAGAACTCAGGCTGGCTCAGCTTAAAAGCATAGACGATCTGCATTTGTTATTAGAAAAAGATCATAATTTAGATTTTAGAGCGGCTGAATTAAAATATGATTTTCCCTATTATAGAAGCTATGGTTTAAATAATGATAACTGGGACCGCATTTCTACGTTTGATGATTTTATTTTAAAAGCGGATTATAATAAAGACACTCAGAAATTAAATATTGAAGAATTTAATTTAAGTAGTGAATTATTGACTTTAATCTTTAATTTAGATTCTGATTTGGTTTATGATAAAGATCAAAAAGAGATTACTGTCGAGCAGCTAAAGGGTAATTATGATTTTAATCTTGCTGCAGACAATTTAGATTTTGAAGCTAATTCTTTTTTTCAGGACCTGGAATTTAAACAGTTTGATTTTAACGGCGGTCTTAATTTAAGCCGGGAGGAAGATTTTTATAAAGCCAATCAATTAGATTTTAATTTAAATTTATCAGAATTTAAATTACTACTGAGTGAAGCCCTAAGTCAGCAGGTAAATCAGAATACGCTGGGCATTTTAGCTGCAGATAATAAATTTGAGATTTTAATTGATAAGTTTTCTTATCAGCAAAATTACGATTATCCTAATGGAAGCAGTCAGTCTGAATTAAATTCCTCTTTAATTAATGCTGAATTTGAAGCTGAATATAATTATAGTGAGGAGACCCCCTATCTCAGCAGTTCTCATTTAAGATACAAGCCGCAAAATGAGGCAGCAGAACAGCTGAATTCATTTTTGCAGATTATTCTAGAAAAATCGATTGAGAGAAATGAGGCAGGTTTTTATGAATTGGAGATCTGGGGAGACTTAGATGACCTGAATTTTGAATAATTATCCGGGTCTTAATCCAGCCTTTTTAGTAAATTTTTAAAAGCTTATCTGCTTTATTACTTTACAAGCTCAATTTAAGATGCTAAAATATAAATAGAAAATTAAATATAACTAACGAGGATGGGTGCAATTCCCTACCGGTGGTAAAAGTCCACAAGTCCATTAGGGATTGATCTGATGAAATGCAGAACCGACAGTAAAGTCTGGAAGGGAGTTAGCTTATAAATTTATTAACCTAATTTCTTTATTTAATCACAATTAATAGTGATTAAATAAATTTTAATTAATAGGTTTATAAAACAATATTTTGACTGTTTAAGTCCTTCCAGATAATGGAGGGACTTTTTATTTTTCTAATAGATTTTAAAGTTAATATTTTTATTGAAAAAAGATAAAAATATAAAATAATGATTATGGAGGTATAGAATGCAGAATTTTTCAATTAATGATCAAAAATACATGGCAAGAGCAATCAATCTGGCAAAGCTGGGTGAAGGATCAGCCACTCCTAATCCGATGGTTGGAGCAGTTGTAGTTAATGCAGGTGAAATTGTTGGAGAAGGTTATCATAAACAGTATGGTGGACCCCATGCAGAGGTCTTTGCTTTAGAGGAAGCAGGAGAAAAGGCTAAAGGAGCAGTTCTTTTTGTGACTCTGGAGCCCTGCAGTCATTATGGTAAAACTCCTCCCTGTGCTAAAAAAATCATTGAATCTGGAATCAAAAGAGTCGTTGTGGCAATGATTGATCCCAATCCGGAAGTATCAGGTAGAGGGCTTGAGATGCTGAGAGAGGCCGGAGTAACAGTTAAATTAGGTCTTCTTGAAGAAGAGGCTAGAAAAATTAATGAAGTCTTTTTAAAATATATTCAGAGTGATTATCCTTTTGTCTTTTTAAAAAAAGCTCAAACACTTGATGGCTATATAGCTAGTAAAAGTGGTGATTCAAAATGGATTACAAATGCTGAAGCCAGAAAAGAAGGCCATAAATTGCGTCACAAAGTAGATGCAATTATGGTTGGTATTGGAACAGTGCTGGCTGATGACCCTTCTTTAACAGCAAGGCTGGAAGATCAGGAAGCTATTGATCCTTTAAGAATTATTCTGGATCCACTGCTGGAAATTCCTCTCTCAGCAAAAATAATTAATCAGGATTCAGATGCTGATACATTAATTATTTGTTCAGAAAATTTTCCTCCGGCCAGAGCAGCAGCTGCTCTAAAGAAAAAAGAGAAATTGTTACACAAAGAAAAAGTTCAAATTATGACTTTTGAAACTGAAGCTGATAATTATTTTAATTTAAAAGAAGTTTTAAAAAACCTGCACACTAATAAAATAAGCAGTATTTTAGTTGAGGGTGGGGCAAAATTAAGTTATACATTTTTAAAAGAAGATTTTGTTGATAAATTTTATTATTTTATTGCTCCTAAAATTTATGGGGGCAGTGATGGTATAGCTTCTTTCTGCGGTAGAGGTCCAGAAATGATGTCAGATTCGACTGACTTAAAAATAATTGAACAGCGAAATCTCGGTGATAATATATTATTAATTGGAGAAAGAAAAAAGCAGTAAATTTTTATAAGAAAAAACGGAGAAGTAGAGCTGGAGGTGGAGAAATTGTTTACCGGTATAATTCAGGAAAAGGGTAAATTTATCAGAAGATATAAGGGCAGCAGTAAATATCAGCTGGAGATTAAAGCAGAAAAAGTTTTAAATAAGATTAAAAAAGGAGATAGTATTGCTGTCAATGGAGTCTGTCTGACTGCAGTTGATTTTGGTAGTGATTATTTTAGAGCTGATGTGATGCCTGAAACGTTAAAAGCAACCAATCTGGGTGAACTGCAGCGGGATTCAATTGTTAATTTGGAGCAATCTCTAAGGCCTGATGATTTTATAGGAGGCCATTTTGTTACAGGTCATGTTGACAGTATTGCAGTAGTTAAATCAATAAAAACTGAAGCCAATGCAAAAATTATTGAAATGGAAGTCGATCCAGAAACAGAGAAATTTATTGTCCATAAAGGTTCAGTAGCTCTAAATGGAGTCAGCCTGACTGTTATGGGTATTAATAATGGTACTTTAAAGATATCCCTGATTCCAGAAAGCTGGTCAGAGACAAATCTTTCAATGCTGGCTGCTGGAGATAAGGTTAATCTAGAAACTGATATGCTGGGCAAATATGTATACAAAATGCTCGGAAATTTAGGCGGCAGAGAGCAGTCCTCAGCAAAAATTTCAAAAAGCCTTTTAGCTGAGAATGGATTTATTTAAAAATTATTCAGATATAATTTTTTATAATACAAATAACTCAAATAATTAAATTTAATTATTTGTCCGAAAGGAGAATTTAAATGGATAAAATAGAAGCTGCAATAGAAGATATTAAAGCAGGAAAAATGGTAGTGGTTGTTGATGATGAAGATCGAGAAAATGAGGGAGATCTATTAATGGCTGCTGAGAAAGTAGATAAAAAAGCCATAAATTTTATGATTAAAGAGGGAAGAGGTCTGGTCTGTACTCCGCTGGAGAAAGAAGTAATTGAAAATCTCGATCTGCCGATGATGGTAGAAAAAAATACTGAAACTCATGGTACTGCCTTTACTGTTTCAGTTGATCACAAAGATGTTACAACAGGGATTTCAGCTCAGGAAAGGGCTTTAACCATTCAAAAACTGGTTGATTCAGAGTCAAAAGCTGGAGATTTTATGCGTCCGGGTCATGTATTTCCTTTGATTGCTAAAAAGGGAGGAGTTTTAAGAAGAGCCGGTCACACTGAAGCTGCAGTTGATTTAGCCAGATTAGCAGGATTGAAGCCTGCAGGGGTAATTTGTGAGATTATAAAAGAAGATGGAGAAATGGGACGTCTGCCCTACCTTAAAAAATTTGCTGAACAGCATGATTTAAAATTGATTTCAATTGAAGACTTAATTAAATATAGAAAAGAAAAGGATAAACTGATTGAGCTGGCAGCCGAAGCAGATCTGCCGACTGATTTTGGTGACTTTAAAATCAAGGTTTATACAACTAAAGTTGATGATAAAGAACATATTGCAATAATTAAGGGTGATATTGAAAACAAAGAAAATGTACTGGTTAGAGTTCATTCCCAGTGTATTACAGGAGATATTTTTGGTTCCAAACGCTGTGATTGTGGAGAACAGCTGGCTGCTGCTCTGCAGTTAATAGAAGATGAGGGACGGGGAGTAGTTCTCTATATGCGTCAGGAAGGACGCGGAATTGGGCTGGTTAATAAAATAAAAGCCTATCAGCTGCAGGATCAGGGAATGGATACTGTAGAAGCCAATGTAGCCTTAGGATTTGATCCTGATTTGAGAGATTATGGAATCGGAGCTCAAATACTTTCAGAGCTGGGCCTGACAACTATTAAACTAATGACAAATAATCCAACAAAAATTGTAGGTCTTGAAGGTTATGGACTGGAAGTAACAGAGAGAGTTCCCGTAGAGATTGATCCAAATAAAGAAAATGAATTTTATCTTAAAGTTAAAAAAGATAAAATGGGCCACCTGCTCGATTTATAAGCATTATTTATTTGTACCGGGTACCAAAAACGTTTTCGGGTACCCGGTACAAAAGAAATTCATCACAAATATACTTAAAAAGGAGAATGATAAAAATGAGAACAATTGAAGGAAAATTAAATGCAGAAGGAATAAAAACTGCAGTTGTAGTGGGGCGTTTTAATGAGTTTATTTCTGGGAAACTACTTGAGGGAGCAGTTGATGCTCTTAAAAGACATGGAATGGACGAAGATGATATTGATGTGGTCTGGGTTCCTGGAGCTTTTGAAATTCCACTGACAGCAAAGAAATTAGCAGCTAAAGAAGATTATGATGCAGTGATTGCACTTGGAGCTGTAATTAGAGGCGAGACTCCCCATTTTGATTATGTCTCAGCAGAGGTATCAAAAGGAGTTGCTGCAGTAGGACTGGATACTGAAAAACCGGTAATTTTTGGAGTGCTGACAACTGATACAATTGAGCAGGCAATTTCCAGAGCAGGTACAAAATCAGGCAATAAGGGTTATGATGCTGCTGTTTCAATGATAGAAATGGTAAATCTTTTTAAAGAAATTGACTAAATATTATTAGTTCAAAAAAAGCTAAATTATATTTCCTGAGGTATTACTCCTCCAGTCGGGGTAATACCTTTTATTTTCATTGATTTAAGCTGCAGAATTAGATATAATATTATATAAATAGATATAAATTGAAAGCAGGTTAAAAAATGAAAAAAAGATCGCTGAGTTCTTTTTTGAATGAAGAAACTAAAAATATAAAATTGAAGGATTATAATAAAAATAAAATATTTATTTTATTAAACAGTATTTATTTTCTTTTTGCTATAGTTTTAATACTGAGTAGTTCAATAACTTTAAGTAATTTTGACCTCACGAGTCTTAATTTCAAGGTTATTCTGGCTCAGCTGCAGATTATAATTCTTTTCTATTTAACTTTAAATTTTCCAGTTAAGGGATTTTTATCAGCCTTAATTTTAATTGTTTTTTCACTTTCATCACTGACAGCAATTATGATTATAGAGAATAGTATTCTCTATTTATCGGGGTTAATAGCATATCTTACAGTTTTGATTATTATGTATTTTATTTATAATTACAAACAGGAAATAAACCAAAAAATTGATGAATTAGAAAAGGAAAAGACAAAACTTCAATATATGGCCTATTATGATAATTTAACAGAGATTGCAAATAGAGAGATGCTGATCAAAAGACTTGATTACTTATCCTCTATGGAAAAAACTGAGTTAATAAACTATAAATTAATATTCATTGATTTTAAAAACTTTAAAAGAATTAATGATTCCTGGGGTTATGAAATAGGAGATTTTATCTTACAGGAAGTTGCAGCCAGATTACAGAAGATAGTTAATGAAAATGACTTAGCAGGTCGTCTGGGTGGAGATGAATTTGCTGTAATAGTTCAAAGAGAAATGGCAGATAAGAATTTAAAAAGATATATTAGAAAAATTAAACGAGAACTTGAAAAACCATATAGGTTTGAAGATCGTGAAATAACATTAAGTGCTAATTTTGGCATATCAACTTTTCCAGAAGATGGAGAAAATAGTAAAGAAATAATTAGAAGTGCTGATATAGCAATGTATAAAGCTAAAAAAAGTATTGATAAGGAAATAGAATTTTTTACAAAGAATATGGAAAAAGATGTGATATTAGATGTGCGGATGGAGGAGTCTTTAAAAAGGGCAATTAGAAACCAGGAGTTTCATCTATTATTTCAACCTCAATATAAATCAGATGGTATGCAGTTAAGAGGATTTGAAGCCTTAATCAGATGGCATTCTCCTGAGGATGGAACAATTAGTCCATCTCGTTTTATTCCCATAGCAGAACAGACAGGATTAATTAAGGAAATTGGAGCCTGGGTTATAGAAACTGCTATTTATAAGTTTAAGAACCTTAAACATCAATTTGAAAACAAGCCTATTTTATCAATTAATATTTCTGTTGTTCAGCTGACGGATCCCGGTTTTGTGGAAGAAGTAAAAAGTATTATTGATAAAATAGGAATTGATGAGATAAAACTGGAATTTGAAATTACTGAGTCTTTGTTTATTTCAGATCAGGAATATGTAATAGATGTTTTATATAAACTTAAAGAATTAGGAATTAGTATTGCAATGGATGATTTTGGTACCGGTTATGCCTCTTTAAGTTATCTGCAGCATATTCCCCTGGATGTATTAAAAATCGATAAAGCTTTTATTGATCTGATTTCACATAATCCAGAAAGTAAGAAAATGATGGTTCCACCAATAATTGAAATGGCACACCAGTGGGGAATTGAAGTTATAGCAGAGGGAGTAGAAACTGTTGAGCAGCTTCATTATTTAGAAGATTATCACTGTGATTATCTGCAGGGGTATCTTTTAAATAAACCATTAAGTGAATATCAGATAACGCGAGTTTTTTAACGCAGAAATAAATAAGTGGAGTGATTTTAATGTCAAATATTAATTGGGAAAAATTATTAAGCGGTACAGATGTTAGAGGTAAGGCTATTGCTGCTGATGATAATAAAAAAGTCAATCTTACAGAAGAGGCTGCAGTGGGGATTGGATTTTCTTTTGTTAAGTGGCTTTCTAAAAAGTTAAATAAAGACAGTCAGGATATTGAAGCAGCTGTTGGTCATGACTCCAGATTAAGTGCTGATAAAATTCAAAAAGCTCTGGCCGGGGGAATGATGCTGGCAGGAGGAACAGTATATAGTGCTGGTCTTGCTTCAACTCCGGCAATGTTTATGTCAACAGTTTTAGAAGGACACAGGTATGACGGAGCGATTATGATTACAGCCAGCCACCTACCTTTTGATAAAAATGGGTTTAAATTTTTCACTGAGAGTGGTGGGCTGGAAAAAGAAGATGTAATAGAGATTCTTAAAATTGCTGCTGATAGTGAAGGAGAATTTTTAAACAAAAAGCTGCAGACAGCAGAGAGTTTAAAGAAAATTGATTTAATTTCTGATTATGCTGAGCATATTAAAACAGTAATCCGCGAAAACTTAAGTTCTGAAGTCGACCAGCAGAAGCCTCTGGCAGATTTTAAAATTCTGGTTGATGCCGGTAATGGCTCAGGCGGGTTTTTTGCAGAAAAAATTCTGGAGGACCTGGGTGCAGATACTGCTGGAAGTCAGTTTTTAGAACCTGACGGTAATTTTCCCAATCATGCTCCCAATCCGGAGGACAAAGAGGCAATGCATTCAATACAGAAAGCCGTTTTAGAAAATAATGCTGATCTGGGGATAATTTTTGATACTGATGTTGACCGTGCTGCAGTAGTAGACAGCAGTGGTCAGGAAATAAACCGCAATAAATTAATTGCTTTAGCTTCAAGTATTATTTTAGAAAATAATCCGGGTGCAGCAATTGTAACTGATTCAGTAACCTCTGTTGGCCTTAAAGATTTTATTGAAAACAAATTGGGAGGAGTTCATCACCGCTTTAAAAGAGGTTATAAAAATGTAATCAATGAAGCAAAAAGACTGGAAGCTGAGGGTATTAATGCTCCCCTGGCTATTGAAACCTCCGGTCATGCTGCTTTTAAGGAGAATTATTTTCTTGATGATGGCGCCTATTTAGTGGCAAAGGTTCTGGTTAAAATGGCCAATCTAAAGGCAGAAGAGAATAAAAAAATTGGTGATTTAATTTCAGATCTGGAAGAAGCCGAAATCAAAAAAGAATACAGGATGACAATTGAACTTGATGATTTTAAAGATTATGGTCAGCAAATTTTAGCTGATTTAAAAGAATTTATTAAAAAAATAGAGGGTTGGGAATTAGCACCTAAAAACTATCAGGGAGTTAGAGTAAACTGTGGTGATAATGACTGGTTTTTATTGAGAATGTCGCTTCATGATCCCGTACTGGTTTTAAATTTAGAGTGTGATCAGGAAGAGAGTTTAAATTTCATTTTAAATAAAATCAAAGAATTCTTAAGCAATTATGAGAAGCTGAAAATGGATTCTTTAAATTAAAATTTTTATTTTAAGAGGAGGCGAAAGGATGAAATACAGAAATCTCGGTAACTCCGACTTAGAAATTTCAGCAGTTGGACTTGGAACCTGGGCTTATGGAGATGATACTTTTGGTGAAGTTGATGATCGGCAGTCAATTAGAGCAATTAAAGCTGCAGTTGATTCTGGAATAAATCTAATTGATACTGCTCCTGCTTATGGTGCCGGTCATGCAGAAAAAGTTGTCGGTCAGGCAATTGAAGGAATCAGAGATAAAGTGGTGATTGCTACTAAGTGTGGAGTTCATCGTGAGGGTCAAAAATATGTCAATGATTTAACCCCAAAAAGGATTAGAAAAGAGATTGAGGATTCTCTGCGCCGATTAAATATTGAACAGATTGACCTTTATCAAATCCACTGGCCTGATCCAGATACCCCATTGAAAGACAGTGTAGAAGAGCTTTTAAAGCTTAAAAAAGAAGGTAAATTTAAATATCTTGGAGTCAGCAATTTTGGTGTAGACTTGATGAATCAAATTACGGAAATGACAGATATTATTTCTCTGCAGCCTCATTATTCTCTGCTTAGAAGAGATATTGAAGCTGAAATCTTACCATATCTAAGAGAAAATAATTTAGGATCTTTAACCTACGGGACTCTTGGTGGTGGAATTTTAAGCGCTAAATATAAGCAGAGACCGGAGTTTGATGAAGAAAAAGATAATCGAGATGGATTTTATCCATTTTTCAAAAAAGAAAACTGGCCTCAGACTCAAAGTCTAATCAGCCTGCTGGAAGATATTGCTGATAAGTATAGACAGACTCCTGCACAGATAGCAATCAACTGGGCAATAAAACGTCCTGGTATAACAACAGCTCTGGTTGGAGCCAAAAATGAAAAACAGGCTGCAGAAAATGCTGCGGCAGCAGATTTTGACTTAAGAGAGGAAGATATGTCTGCTCTAACTCAAGAATCAGATAAAGTTATCAAAAATTTAAAAGTATAAATTAATTGTTTAGCTAATCCAGTATTTAATTATTTAAATTATCATTATTTATAAAAAGTCCTGAGCAATAACTCAGGACTTTTTGTGGTTAAAGCAGAGAGCAGCAGAGTTTATTCTTCTGTTTTCTCTGTTTCTGCTTCGTCTTTTTCTTTTTTGGAGTCATCTTTTTTCATTTTAGCCGCTTCTATTTTATCAATTAATTCAGGAACTTTATCGATTAATTTATCCAGCGACCCTTTGTTTTTCACCGGCATCATTGTTACTTCATCACCTCTGACAACTAAGATAGCATCAGGCGAAATTTTGCAGCCGACACCACCGCCACCACCACCGGTATTATCTTCTTCTCCGATTCCACCACCAAGACCAAAAGAGGCTGTAATAATTGGGATTAGTTTTACCTCCCCAACTTCAATTGTCTCTCCCACAACTGTCTCAGTTTTAAGGAAATTATCAAGTTTGTCATACATGCTCTGCAGAATGTTTTCAGTACTTTTCATCATAATCATCCCTTCTTTGAATTTGATTGATAGAGCTTCCAAAAGATTTTAAGACTTTTAATTGAAAAAATGAACTTTAAAAGCTGCCAGATAATAGTCAAAGGTATTATTCTAGCACCTGTTGAACCCTCAGCTTCAAAAATCTGCTCCTGCCAGTTAATTCTGGCCTTAAGATCTGGATAATCAAATAATTCTTTAAAGGTGTAATAATAGGCCAGAAAAAGTCCATTATAATAAGGATCAGCAAAAGAAAAGACCAGCTTTAATTTTAAGTAATCCATTTTGAGAAATTTGACCATTTTTATAATGAATTTAAAAATATGATCCAAATTTTCTTTATTAATCAGGCTGTAATCAAATTTAAATTTATTTTTTGATTTAACCGTTTTTTCCCTTTTCTCAGAGGCAGTCTTTTGTTTAATCTTTTTATAAATTATTTTTTTTGATTTATCCTTAATAAATTCTGCTATTTCTTTTTTCTCATTTATCTTAAACTGCTTTTTAAAATTAAAAATTTTTAGATAGAATAATCGTTCTTCAGAATTAGCTTTATAAATCAGCTGCAGAAAAAGTAAAGATAAGGAAAGGTGGTATTCTAAAGTTTTTTCGAATTTAAAATAGAGAGCATAGTGATAGGGAAGAACAAGAAGCAGAATTATAGAGAATATTAAGAAAATTATAAGTAAAAATAATATCTGCAGCACTTTTTTTCCTCCTTTATACATCAATATTATACACAAAATTTGGTTATTTGTATAGTGATATTTTTAACAGAAATTTAAATATCCATTATTTTTCCGGAAGAAGATATAATTAAAGCTTAATTTATTTTAATTCTAATATTTCAAAAGAAATAGCCTATTTAATAGACATCAACATTATCTTTCGATATAATAAATAATAGCTATTAATTATTTGATTAGAATAGATAATATAATTTGGTGGAGGTAGATAGTATGGAGTATATTAGTACTAGAGGTAATTATAAAGCTGTAAGTTCAGCTGAGGCAATTAGTTTAGGTATGGTGCCAGAAGGTGGTTTATTTGTACCTGAAAAGATACCAGAATTAAACAGTGAAGAAATTATGAAGATGAAGGCTAAAAGTTATCAGGAATTAGCAGTCTGGATTTTTAATAAATTTTTAAGTGATTTCAGCAGGGAAGAAATTACTGCTTCAGTTAAAGCAGCCTATAAAGACGAAAGTTTCCCCCCTGAGCAAAAAACTCCTCTGATAAAATTAGATAAAAATACATATATGCTCGAATTATGGCATGGTCCAACAGCAGCTTTTAAGGATATGGCCCTGCAGATACTGCCACAGCTGCTGGTTAGGTCAGTAAAAAAATTGAAGGTTGAAAAAGAAATTGTAATTTTAGTTGCAACCTCCGGTGATACAGGCAAGGCAGCTTTAGAAGGATTTAAAGATGTAGAAGGAGTTAAAATTATAGTTTTTTATCCAGAAGCCGGGGTCAGCAGAGTACAGGAAGATCAAATGAAAACAACAGGAGGCAGTAATACAGAAGTAGTTTCCTTAAAGGGTAATTTTGATGACTGTCAGACTGCGGTTAAAAATATTTTTGCTGATAAAGAATTCAGAGCAGAAATGGATGCAAATGACTATCAATTTTCATCAGCTAATTCAATAAACTGGGGTAGACTGCTGCCGCAGATTGTATATTATTTTAAAGCTTATTTTCAAATTATTAAAGAAAAAGATATTGAGGCAGGAGATGAGATCAATATAGCTGTTCCTACCGGAAACTTCGGTAATATTCTGGCTGCTTATTATGCTTATCGAATGGGGCTGCCGGTTAAGCAGTTTATCTGTGCATCTAATGATAATAAGGTTTTAACAGACTTTTTAGAAACAGGAGTCTATAATATTGAGCGGGAATTCAAAAAAACAATCAGCCCTTCGATGGATATTTTAATATCCTCCAATCTGGAACGTTTTCTTTTTGAAATAACAGATCATGACAGCAGTAAAATTAAAAGCTGGTACCAGGATCTTCAAAATAAAAATAAATTTGAAATCGATCAGCAGACAAAGTTTAAAATACAGGAATTATTTAGCGGTCACTTTAGTTCAGAATCAGAAGCAAAAAATGTAATTAAATCAACCTATCAAAATTTCAATTATTTACTTGATCCACATACAGCAGTAGGGGTTGATTCCTTAAATAAATATCGTCAGCAAAGTGGAGATCAAAAAACAGCAGTTGTGGCTTCAACAGCTAACCCATATAAATTTAGTCGGGCAGTTCTTGAGTCTCTCAAAGAGGAAAAAATAACTAAAGATGAGTATAAGATTATAGCTGAGCTGGAGCAATTAACAGGTACAGAAATCCATCGAGGACTTAAGGGTCTGGAAAATATGGAGAGCAGACACCAGCACAGATGTGATAAAGACTCAGTTAAAGAAAAAGTAGCTGAAATACTCGCTTTATAAAATTGGGTGGATTTGATGTCAAATAAAAGATTATATATTTTTGATAATGCAAAATTTATTTTAATCACTCTGGTTTTAATCGGACACTTTATTGAGCTCTTAATTAAGGAAAATAATATTGCTAAATCATTATATATTTTTATTTACTGTCTTCACATGCCGGCATTTATCTTTATTGCAGGTTATTTTACTAATATCAATTTTAAATTCAAGTTTTATTTATGGAAAAACATTAAAAGACTTTTGCTGCCTTATTTTATATTTCAAATTTTATATTTAGTTTTTAACGCAGCAGTCAAAGAATATAAACTGATTTTAAATTTCAAAAGGCCGTTCTGGATTTTGTGGTTTCTAATTTCCCTGTTTTTCTGGAGAGTGCTGCTTTATTTTACAGAAAAAAGCAAAATATCAGGTACTTTAATTATTTTATTGGCCTCCGCTGCAGCTTTAGCAGCTGGTTTTTTAGATGAATTTGGCAGAATTTATTCTTCGTCCCGCACAGCTGTATTTCTCCCATTTTTTTTACTGGGTTATTATTTTAAAATGTATTTCGGCAGTACTAAGATCAATGATTTTTTTTCCGTAAAAAATAAAAAGACAAAACTATATATATTTCTAATTTACTCAGCAGAAGTTATTTTGATTTATTTCTTTTTTAATAATATTAATTTGGAAATATTATATGGTGCTCACAGTTATTTAAGACTGGAGCTTAATTTATTTAAGGCATTATTGAGCAGATTTACATGGATCAGCCTCTCCCTGTCCAATATCTTTTTATTTTTTAGAATAATTCCAGCTGAAAGAACAGTGATTTCAGCTTATGGAGCAAGAAGTATTTATCCATATTTATTACATGGTTTTCTGATTATTATATTAGAAAAATACGATTTATTTTCAGCTGTAAATTCCAACTTTAGACTTATTATATATCTAATGCTGGCTGTATTTTTAACCTGGCTTTTATCAACAAAAAAGGCCAGAAATATTTTTCAATATATTTTAGAATTTTAGGAGTGTAAGTATGGCCATATTTATTTCTTATTTACCGCTCTGGAAGGAAGCTTTTTTACTTGCCTGGCCGGTAATGCTTAATCATATATTTACAACAGCTATGAGAACAACTGATATGATATTGATGGGATATTTTGGTCCGGCTGCAGTTACAGCAGTCGGTTTGGGTGATCTCTGGGAAAGTATAATTCTAAGAATTGGACTTGGTCTGGGTTCCGGAAGTATATCTCTGATTTCTCAGGAAAGCGGTTCTAATACTGCTGCCGCTAAGGCCAATAAAGATATAATATTATCTCAGGTGATTTTATTAGCCTTTATTATTGGGATTCCCTTTATCTTTATAGCTTTTTTCTTTTCTGAACAAATGATTTCTCTGCTCGGAGCGGCACCTGAGGTTATAGAACTGGGAGCACAGTATCTTTTAATAATTTTTGCAGCTGCACCATTTAGAATAATGGCTATAATAGCTGCCCGGGCTCTGCAGGGCAGTGGAGATACCAGAACTCCAATGATTGTAGAAGTAGTATCTAATCTGATTAATATTATTCTATCTGTTGGTCTGGCTCTGGGAATAGGATTTTTCCCCAGAATAGGTGTGCCGGGAGTAGGTATTGGTACCTTTGCTGCCAAAACTTTATCAGCATTTATTTTTATACTGATATTTTTAAGTTCCAAAAGTGAATTTCAGCTTAAAAATCCGATTAAACACTGGAACTTTATTTTAATTAAACAGCTTTTTAAAGTGAGTGCTCCTAAGATAACTCAGGGTCTTTATCAGAGTTTTATTACCTTTCCCTTTAATTCAATTGTCTTACTTTTTGGTACAGAGGCAGCAGCAGCCTATCATATTGCGAGGAGGGTCTTTCAGCAGTTAATTGCACCTATGCACCGTGCTTATTATACAGTAACAGCAATTTTAAGCGGCCAAAAAATAGGTGCTGAAGATGTAGCAGGAAGCAAAAAAACTGTGGAAGCAATGCTAATTTTGACTATCTTTTCTATAGGTGGTTTTTCTCTTTTGATATTTTTCAGCTCGCCCTATCTGGTAAGATTATTTGGTGATAATCAGGAAACACTGCAGATTGCTGTCCGTTTTTTAAAAGCCTTAAGTATTGGTGGTCCGGTGATAACAATTTATGGTGTTCTTGCCGGGCATTTAAATGGAGCCGGTAATACCCGCTCAGCACTCTACGGCAACTTGCTTTCTCAAACATTACTAAAACTTGCTTTAAGTTATATTTTAGGTGTGACTTTTAATCTTGGACTCCTTGGAGTTTTAATTGCTCTTCCTGCTGACTTTTTTGGACGTGCAATCTGGGTTGGACGAAAATATTTAAGTGATGATTGGATTGCTGAAGCAGATTTAATGATAACTGAGAGGAGAAATCAGACTTCAAAATTTCACTAAGCTGAGCTTTATTAATATTATTTTGATCAAGTTTGAAAAAAGCTTTGCAGGTTAAAAATTAAATATAAAGAAATATAAAAATAGAGCTTAAAAATTTAATTATTTGTACTGAAAGGAGAATTTTAGGAATGAATTTTAGAAAAACAAAGATCAGAGAAATTCCTGAGATTATGGAGATTATTCGGGCTGCCCAGAATTATTTAGCAGGGGAAGGCATTGATCAGTGGCAGGGGAATTATCCTAATTCAGAAACAATAAGAAATGATATTGAAAATTCTAATTCATATTTGTTAAAAAATGAAGATGAAATTATAGCCACTGCTGCTATTATTTTTGGTGATGATCCTACTTATCATTATATTGAAGATGGGGAGTGGATTGCTGATGGTAAATATGGAGTTATTCATCGGGCTGCAGTTGCAGAAAAATATAAAGGGCAGGGGATAATTTCAAGAATATTTAAGGAAAGTTTTAAGCTGGCAGAAGCTGAATCTGCAGTAAGTATCCGAATTGATACCCATCAAAAAAATTACCCGATGCAGAGAGCTATAGAAAAAGAAGGTTTTAAATACTGTGGTATTATCTATACAGCTGATAATAGTAAAAGGCTGGCTTATGAAAAAATAATTTAAACAGCTGATATGAAGGTCTTAATTAAAAATAAAATTGCAATAATTTAAAATTTGTCATTACAGAAGGGAGCAGTTAATGAAAGATCTTAAATATTTAAAACTTTTAGCAGAACAGTTTCCAAATATACCTGCTGTTAGTACTGAAATTATAAATCTAAAGGCTATTTTAAATCTGCCGAAAAGTACAGAACATTTTCTTACAGATTTACATGGAGAAGCAGAGGCGTTTAAATATATGCTGAAAACAGCCTCAGGAGTAATTGAGTATAAGATTGATCAGATCTTTACAGATCAACTAACAGATACAGAAAAGAGAGAACTGGCAACTTTAATCTTTTATCCTAAATCAAAAATGAAGGAGTTTGAAGGTAGAGGTGGTATCCCTACAATCTGGTATAAGGAAGCACTGGATTATATGGTGAAGATTTCTAAAGAAGTTTCTTCTATCTACACTCGTTCTAAGGTTAGAAAAGCGCTGCCGGAAAAGTTTGCCTATATTATTGAAGAGCTGCTGCATATTAGAGAAGGAGAGGCAAATAAAAAAGATTATAAGGATCAGATTTTAACAACTATAATTGAAGTAGGACAGGCGCGGGAATTTATAATTGCGTTATCAGAGCTGATTCAGACTTTTGCTGTAGATAAACTGCATATTATTGGGGATATATTTGACCGCGGACCGGCTCCAGAGGTGATTATGGATGTTTTAAAAGATCACCATGATGTTGATATTCAGTGGGGAAATCATGATATTTTATGGATGGGAGCTGCTCTGGGCCAGAAACCCCTGATTGCAACTTCTTTAAGAATTGCACTCCGCTATGGGAATTTAGAATTTTTAGAAGAAGGCTATGGGATTAATATGAGACCGCTGGCCAGGTTTGCAATGAATCATTATCAGGATGTAGATCAGAATATATTTGAGCCCCGACTGATCAATAGAGAACTTGATAAAAATGAATTAAAAATTATGTCACAGATGCATAAAGCTATTGCAGTTATTCAATTTAAATTAGAGGGGCAGTTAATTAAAAGACGACCGGAATTTAAAATGAATGAGGCACTTTATTTAGAAAAAATTGATTATGAAAAAGGCATTCTCAAGCTTGAGGGTAAAGAATATAAATTAACAGATGATAAGCTGCCTACTGTTGATCCTAAAAATCCCTATCAATTAAGCAGTTGGGAGGAAGAACTTATCAATCAGCTGAGTCATTCTTTTAAAAATAATGACAGACTGCAGCAGGATATAAGATTTTTATATAATAATGGAAGTATGTATAAAATATATAATGGAAATCTGCTTTTTCACGGCTGTGTTCCCCTGGATGAAGAGGGAGAATTTTCTGTAGTAGAAATTGAAGGAGAAGAATACAGTGGTAAAAAATTAATGGACTTTTTTGATGATGTAATCCGCCGCAGTTATTCAAGCCAGGAGGCTGATTCTGAATTTAAAGACTGGCTCTGGTATCTCTGGCGGGGTGAGCTTTCTCCACTCTTTGGTAAAGACAGGATGACTACTTTTCTGCGTTATTTTACTGATGAAAAAGAGCCCGGTCTTTACCGTGAAAACAAAAATCCCTATTATCAGGCAAGAGAAAAAGAGGCTATCTGCAAAAAAATTCTGGCTGAATTTGAACTGGACCCAGAAAAAGGACATATAATCAATGGCCATACTCCTGTGGCTGAGAAAAAAGGAGAAAATCCGGTCAAGGGTAATGGCAGACTGCTGGTTATAGATGGCGGTATTTCTGCTGCCTATCATGAAAAAACAGGTATAGCAGGTTATACTCTAACTTACAGCAATACCAAAATGAGGCTAATTTCTCATGAACCATTTATCAGCAAACAAAATGCTCTGCATAAGGACAGCAGGGATACCATTTCTGCAACTGAAGTATTAAAATTTGAGCAGCCGCAAAAAATTGCAGACACCGATATTGGTAAAAAATTAAGTGAAGATGTTAAATATTTAATGCAGCTGCTGGAAGCATATGAAGATGGGATTATTAAAGAAAAATATAATTAAAATAAAAATTATTATTAATTTAAAGCTGCTCAATTTTGAGCAGCTTTTAAATTCTTTATTAGCTTTTTTTAGTTAACTGTTCATAAATCTCTTCAGCTAAATAAGAACTTCTAACATGAGGACCGGAGGAGACTGCCTTAAAACCGCGGGCCAGAGCTTTTTGCTTGAGTTCGGCAAACTTTTTCGGTTTTATATATTCTGCTACCTCAATATTTTCATTAGTCGGCTGCAGATACTGTCCCATAGTTAAAATTTCTACTCCAGCCTGCAGCAGATCATCCCAGACTTTTATTAATTCAGCTTCGCTTTCTCCAAGTCCAAGCATTATTCCCGATTTAATCAAAATATCCTGTTCAGCTGCAGCCACTTTATTTAAAACACTTAAAGACTGCTGGTAATCAGCCTGAGGTCTTACCCTGCTGTATAAGGAAGGCACAGTTTCAATATTGTGATTAAAAATTTCCGGTCCGGCAGAAATTATTTTATCAATTGCCGGTTGATAGTTATTAAAATCAGGAGTTAAGACTTCGATTGAAACCCCCGGGCAGCGCTCTCTAATTGCTCTGATTACTCGAACAAACTGTTCAGCTCCTCCATCCTTTAGGTCATCACGGGTTACAGAGGTAATAACTGCATGTTTTAATTTTAATTTATCCACCGCCTCGGCCACCCGCTCTGCTTCAGTTGGATCTACTTTTTCCGGCTGCTGGTGGCTGACCGAACAGAAGCGGCAGCTGCGGGTGCATTGCTGACCAAGAATCATAAAAGTTGCTGTCTTTTTGCTGTAGCATTCACCAATATTCGGACAGCGGGCATTCTGACAGACAGTATTTAACTCTAAATTTTTGAGCATATTTCGGGTGGCCAGCATTCCTTTCTGCAGTGGATCTTTCTGCCGCAGCCATGCCGGCAGTCTTTTGCGGGAACTTCTATTTTGAGTAGTCATTTATAAAACTCCTTTATTTTTCATTTATCTTTATTAATTATTTATTAATAATAATTTACTTTATTTGATATTATCTTATCTAAATTTGAAGCATCTTAACGTTTAAAAGTCCAATTTTTACTGCTGTATTTTTCCTCTGCCAGTTGTTGAGCAAGTTCTTTTTCTGCTTTAGTTAAATTTCCTTTTTCAAATTCAATAGCTAAAACTTCTCCCAGCCCCTCTGTCAGGGCTTTTTCTAATTCTGAATAAGAAAAATTGCAGCCTGCTTTTTTAAGTGAAGTTGATTTAGCAGAAAAAATACGTCTGGCTTTTTTCCTCTGCTGCTCACTGCTGTAATTTAAAAGTTTAAAAATTTTTGCTGCATCCAGTTCCAGCGGCAGAGACCCGTGCTGCAGGATTGTATTATCCTTCCTCCGCTGAGCACTTCCAATCAATTTTTTATTATCCAAAATAACTTCATACCAGGAAGGTGCGTCAAAACAGGCTGCTGAATGTCCTGCAGGAGCTTTTTTGCCTCTCTCCACAGCCTTTAATTCCACCGGTATTCCTAAACCCTGCAGCCCTTTAACCAGCCCCATGCTGATCTGCTGATAACTTTTTTCTATAGAATCAGCAAGCAGCTTATAATCTTCTCTAATAATTATACTGTAGGTTAACTCCTGGTCATGGAGAATGGCCCGACCCCCGGTTAAACGGCGGACAAGGTCAATTCCCTCACCCTGACAGCGCTGATAATCTATTTCTGCCTCTGCTTTCTGAAAATAGCCTAGAGAAAGAGCAGCCGGCTCCCAGCTGTAAAAACGGAGAGTAGGAGGAACTTTATTCTGGCTGTGTAAAATCATTACTGCTTCATCAACGGCCATATTATAAAAGGCATTACTGCTTGAGTTTTCAATTAAGCGCCATTTCTGCAAGATTATCCTCTCCTCAAAAAATATCACTATAAATTATATTCTATTTAAACGATCCAGTTCCTCTTTTTTTATATAGCATAGGTACCGGGTACCTGGATATTATTTCCATTTACTCGGACCGTATTAAG
>JBKHDA010000025.1:0-30656 GCA_046541575.1 Halanaerobium sp.
TACCAATCAATAATCTTAAAACTAATGGAATTTTTCTCATTAAACTATCTCCTCCTTTTTTATTTTCCTCAGTACTTTAAAAAACTGAAGCAGTATTGAAACTATTATACATAATCCATTTTTAAATTACAATACATAAGCTTGAGAAATTTATAACTTAATCTATTTAATGTGATTTTCTGCTCCTTGAACCTGCTATCCCAAGTGATTTTCTATATTTTGCTACTGTCCTTCTGGATATATCCAAACCATAGTTCTCGGCTAAAAGCTCTGTCAATTTACTGTCACTTAAAGGTGAGCTTTTATCTTCCTGAGCAATTGCTTCACTTATTATAGCTTTGATACTTACAGATGACAGTTTATTAATTCCACTATTAAAAAAGAATTTCAGGCTGTACACACCATGCGGAGTCTGCAGATACTTACCTGTAGTTGCTCTGCTGACTGTTGATTCGTGCATTTCAATTTCTTCTGCAATTTCTTCCATTGTCATCACATATAAATATTTTAATCCCTTTTCAAAAAAATCGTGCTGTTTTTTTACAATTGCTCGAACAATTTTTTTGATTGTCTGTTTTCTCTGTTCAATGCTTTTAATTAGCCAGAGAGCAGATTGATATTTCTTTTTCAAGTATTCACTTAATTCCTGATCATCTTTGTTTTTTAAAAGATTATAATAATAAGAACTTATAGTAAGGGTAGGATAAGAATTCTGATTTGAAATAATTTTAAACTTACCTTCTTCCTTTTTAACAATTAAATCAGGATTGATATATTCAGCTTTACAGGAAGCAAAATCTTCTTCCTGATTAATATCTAATTCTTTTATTTTTTTGTAAACCTCCTGAACCTCTTTTGTGCCAATATTATCATCAGAAAAATAATCAGCAATTGTTTCAAACTCAAGTGTTAATTCGCCTAACTGATTTAAACTTCCTACAATAAATTTTCCTAATTCAATTTGATCATCAGCTAAAACTTCAAACAATTGATTTTCAAGCTGTTCACAAAAATCCGGTTTATAGGCAATAAAATTTTCGTATTCTATACCTTCCTTCTGAATTGAGTTAAAATTACTTTCTCGATAATTCATATCTCTTTCTGCCTCCAAAATATCTAAAAGAGGGTTTTCTTTCATTTCTTCTTCAATATATTCATTTAACTCAAGACTGCTGTACTGTAAAATTTCAATTGCCAGCTGCAGTTTGGGGGTCATAACAAGTTCCTGTTTTTGCTCTAAATTTAGATTCATATCAAGCTTCATAAATTATTCTCCTTATCAAATATAATATTATTTAGCTTATTTTAAATAATTTTAAAATTCAATCTCTAACTAATATATTAAGCAATTAACAGTCAAAACCTTCTTTTAAATATTAAAATAATCTGCTGTCCTGTTTACTTAAAAAAGATTTTTTTGTTTTTAATTAAAATTATTATATGATAAAATTTATTTAAATCAGATTTAAAGTGAAAGAAGGGGAATGAAATGAAAGTTTTTTTATTAGAATATTTTTTAAGTCAGAGCAGAGATGATAATCAGAGTAAAAATTTTTATATTGAAGCTAAAAATATTTTAAGTTCTTTATTTAAATCTTTTATGAAAATTTCAGATCTCAGTTTAGAAACTATAATCAATAATGATTTCACCCGTGATTTTAAAAATTTTGATTACGAAAATATAAATATTTTGAGTCCTAATTTTAAAAATAAAGCAGAATATTATTCCTATTTAGAAAAACTTGATTTACATCATTTTGACTATTTTTTAATTATTGCTCCGGAAAGCAGTCAAATTCTCAGCAAAATAACTAAAATAATGGAAGATAAGAATGCAAAAAATCTGGGCAGCAGTTCTGAAAGCATAAAAAAAGCAGCCAATAAGTGGCTGCTCTATAAAAATTTTTATAAAAAAGATTTTAAACTGCCTGAAAGCAAACTGATCAGCAGAAATAATTTAAATCAAGATTTTTCTTTTTACCCTGCAGTAATAAAAAAAATATATGGTGCCGGGTCTGATGTAAAGATAGTAAATAATGAACTTGAATTAGATAAAATTGATTTTGATGAACATCAAAATTATATTATTCAAAAGATAATAAAAGGAATCAGTGGAAGTATTTCTGCAGTCTCTAATTCCAGCCAGATGCAAATCTTAAGTATCAATAAGCAGATAATTGATTTAGATGATTTTTCCTATAAGGGTGGAATTGTAAACTATAACTTTCCGAATCAGAAAAAGTTAAAATCTTTATTTTTAGAAGTCCAAAAAACATACCCCGGCTTAAATGGTTATTTTGGTATTGACTTTATTTATGCTGATCAGAAATTTTACCTGCTGGAAGTCAATCCCCGAATTACATCTTCTATAATTGGTCTAGCTGAACTTGGGAATCCAGCCAAAATAATTTTAGATCTGATAGATAAAAATATATTTAATAATAATCTTAAGAAAGAAAAATTAAAATTTCTAATTTGATTTCAGATTAGGAAATTTAGAATATAACTTTACATCCTGACTATCATAATTTAATTCCTGCAGCCATTCTGTAATTGGTTTTTCAGCAATTGTTAACTTTCCAGCTTCGGCTATTTCTAAAAGTGGAATCATAACAAAAGCTCTTTTAGTTATTTCTGGATGTGGTATAACGAGGTCATCACTTTCATACTTAAGCTGATCATAGAATAAGATATCTATATCAATCTTTCGCGGACCCCATTCTTTTTCTCTGGTTCTTCCCATATCTTTTTCTATCTGCAGTATGCTCTTTAATAATTCTTCTGCATTTAAAGCTGTATCAATTAAAACAACAGCATTTAAAAAATCATCCTGTTCCTGATAACCATAGGGCTTTGTAATATAAACTGAAGATTTCTCTTTTATTCTTATCTTCTGATGTGCGTTTAATTTTTCTGCTGCATTTTTTAAATATTCCATTCTGGGTTCAATATTTGATCCCAGACCCAAATATGCCTCAGTCATCACTTTCTACCTCTTTTCGCTTCCGGCTCATTTTTACAGAAGCACTGCTTAAGATACCAGCAATGGGTACAGCCGGCTTTTTTATTTCCACTTCTATAAACTGCAGTAGTGGAAAAGCTCTGAAGATACCCTTAATTATTTGATAAGCTGCGGATTCTAAAAGATCATATTTTTCTGCTTTAAATATTTTTTCAAGTTCTCTGTATACTTCAGAATAACTTACTGTTTTTTCTAAATCATCATTTTCAGCAGCCTCTCCGAAATTTAATTCAGCCCTGAAATTAATTATAAAGCGCTGGCCCTGCTCTTTTTCTGTATCTCTAACACCATGATAGGCATAAAAAACCATTTCATTTAAAGCAATACTATCTCTACTTTTCATGCTGACCCTCCCACTTAACTGCATCTGTCATTAAAGCAACTTTTTTTATTTCTTCTACATCATGAACCCTCAGAATATTTGCTCCTTTTAAAATTGAAGTAGATACTGTGGCTGCCGTTCCAAATAAGCGGTCATCAATTTCATCCTGATTAACATATTTAATTAAAGATTTACGAGAAGTGCCAATTAAAATTGGATATCCAAGTTCTTTGAAGCTCTGCAGACGATTTAAGATCTGCAAATTATGAATCTGTTTTTTACCAAAACCAATACCAGGGTCTATAATAATCTGCTCTTCTGCAATACCTGCATTTTTAGCCATCTTAATCCCCTGCCAGAGATATTCCTTTATTTCAAAAATCAGATTGTCATAGACCGGATTATCCTGCATGTTTTCCGGTCTGCCCTGAATATGCATGATCACAACAGGTGCGGAATGTTCTGCTGCAGTATCTGCTATTTTGCTGTCAAAGCGCAGGCCGCTAATGTCATTGATAATTGAAGCTCCAGCTGAGAGTGCTGCTTCTGCAACTGAGCTTTTGTAGGTATCAATAGAAATTGGAATGCCTGTCACATCTAAAATTTCTTTGAGTATCGGTATTAATCTCTTTTTTTCAACTTCTGCCGATATTCTCTCCGAATAAGGACGGCTTGATTCAGCGCCGATATCAATAATATCAGCCCCGGCTTTTTCCATCTCTACTGCCCTTTCCAGGGCAGAATCAAGATCATTATACTTACCCCCATCAGAAAAAGAGTCCGGGGTTAAATTAAGAATCCCCATAATCAGAGTTTTTCTATTATAATTTAAATTACCTCTATTTGTTTTGATTATTTTATTTTCTGTCACTTTTCTCACCTCTATTATCTTTATATTTTCTTCTTATCTCAGCTGAATTAAATTATCAGCAAGCTCTTTTAAATTTAAATCATTCACCTTAAATAAATAATCTAAATTTTCTATGTCAAAAATATCTGAGCCGTGATAGGCACCTATAAAACTACCGGTAAGTGCTGCAATAGTATCTGTGTCCCCACCCAGACCAACAGCTGCTTCTATAGCCTTATCCGGCTGATCTTTATACAGCTTAAATACAGCCAGAGCAGCAGGTAAAACTTCAAAACTATTAATCCCTGTTCCCAGAACCTGACTTATAAAATCCAGGGCCTCTTCTTTTTCTTTGTCTTCAATATAGGAAAGCAAAAATTCACTTCTCCTGTAGGGAGAAGGCTGAAAAGTTTTTAAGCCGTGATTTTCAGCTTTCTGCATCAGCTTAAAAGTATTATTAATAATTAAATTAAAATCATGATTTTCAAGAGCTGAAGAGACTAGAGCTACAACAGCTGCTGCTGCAGAAATAGCTGCATCTGTATAATGAGAATAATAAGCTATTTTTTCTACAGCTTTCAGTATCTTTTCTGTTTCAGTACTTTTAAATATTAAAGCTAATGGAGTGATTTTCATAGCCAGACCACTTGAGAAACCAGCTCTCTCTGAGACAGTAAAACTTTGATTCTGCATTATTTTACTAACACTTCTTCCTGTACTAGGGCCAATAACACCTTTCTGTATTAATTTATTTTCCTTAATAAATTCAGCCATATCTTTAAAGTAGTGATCACGATCAAGCTTTCCCTGATTGTCAATTAAAAATTGAGCCAGATGCATAGTCAGCAGAGTATCATCTGTTACTTCACCTTTTTTCAAATCACGCTGCATAAAATGATCCTCAGCAATATCATAAAAAAACTGATCGCTTTTTCTCAACTTTTTTATTTTTTCCCGATTCAACATCTCAAAAGGCATTCCTGCTGCATCTCCGAGTGCCAGACCGCAAAAAGTTCCATAAGCTTTTTTATTTAACTGCAATAGATAACACCTCATTTTTTTATTTTAGTAATAGATGCTGCCTCTCCTCTTAAATATGCAGACAATTTTCGGGGAGAGTTTCCATTAATTATTACAGCCTCCAGTTCAAAAATATCTGAATTAATTTTGTGATTATTAAATAATAAGGGAAAATGAGAATCAACTAAACCATTCTCATTAATTTTCTCAGCTTTTATTTCTATAAAAGACTTTTTATTTATTTTAAAATCTAAAGTTTCAGCTGTATAATTGCGCTGTTTAATTAATATTAATTTTTCTGCATTTATTCTAATTGCTAATTCTAAAGCTATACTGTCAGATGTTACCTGCCATGACTGAGGCAGTGGATTAAATTTTTTATAATAATTTAGGGGTAGAAATATATTTATGCTGTTTTTAAGATCAAATTCTGTTGAAAAAAAAGAATAGTTATTAAAAAAATCTGCAAATAAATATGAATTCATCTCCATTGCTGTAATCGCAGCAAAATGAGCTGTTTTATTATTTAAATTATGTCGGCTGTCAAAATCTCTAACCAGATCAGCAGCTCCTCCTCCACCACAAACAATAGCAAATTTATATTCTTCAGCAGCAGAAATGACTTCAGCTAACTTATTTAAACACGAACTGCTGTCTTTTTTAAAAAAACTGCCTCCTATTTTAAGTAAAACTAATTTATCCATTCCAGAAATGCTCCTTTTTAATTTTAAAATTAACTATTTTAACTTTTTCAATAACATATATGCAGCAGCAGTTGTACTCAGAATATTATTTTTTAAAAGTCCTATTTCTGATTCCAGATTTAAGATTTGTATATTTTTTTTACTCCTTAAATCTGCTGCATATTTATAGGCTCCGTGATTGGCTAAAACAGGAAGTTTAAATCCGGGATCAACTCTTGAATAAACCTGCAACAGTTTAGCAAAAATCTTTGATAATTCCAGCTGATAAATATACTCTACTATTAAATTCAATTCTTCCATTTTAATAGTATTTAAATCAAGACTCAGTAAGCGGCTGATTCTTCTGGCAGCTCCCTTTTTATCTCTGCTGCCTCCATCCGCTGCAGGAACAGTGTACTCAGCTTGAGAAATCAAACCTTTCAGTAAATGTAGATCAGCTGAGCTGGCAAAATATTCATTCATAATATCTATCATCTTACCCTGATAGGGAAGCTTATCAATTAAAAAAGCAAGATTACTTCTCAAATATCCCCAGTAAAAAAGCTCCCCTGAGTTAAGTCTTTCCAGATCAGTTCTCCCGGCAGCTTTTATTTTGGAATCAACAACCGGAATCAAATCAGTGCTTGTACTTCCCATATCAAAAAGAATAAAATCAGCACAGAATTCAGAAACAAAGGCAGCAGAAACTGCCCAATTTGCAGCTGCCAGGGATTCTATGTTTTTCAAATTATTTAAACTCAGTGCCTCAGCCTGATTATTATAAAAATAAAGTTCTTCTTTCTTAAAATTATCAGCAAATAAATTTATAACAACATTTATACCATCAGTTTTATTTTGAAAACGATCCGCTAATTCTGCAGTCATTGTAATCCCGAAAAAATCAGCAGAGTTTAATTCTTGATTCATTTCTTTAATTAGCGGCAGGGGATCTCTGCTATTATCCCACATCGGAAAATATCTGCTGATTGATTTTATTTCTTCTATTTTTTGCTGGTTTTTATTATAAACAATTCTGCTGGCTTTAATATTGGCCCCTCCAATATCCCAGCCGACAGCTGTGATTTTTTCCATTTTGAATTCTCCTTTAAATTTATTTATTTATTTTTTGATAAAGAGAATTAATTTTTGCAGAAGAAATAGCAGCAGTACGATCTTTGTTTTCACAGACCGCTCCTCTAAAACCAATAATATCAGGATCTATTTCTCTTAAAATTGGAAGATCTTCACTCTTTAAGGAACCTGCCAGTGCACTAAAAACTTCTGCTTTTTTAGCCTGTTCAGCAAATCTTTTTAATTCACCCAATTTTAAAAAGTCAAATAAATTTTTCCCACTTTTATTTAAAGTATCTATCATAATTCCATCAATTTCTGTTTTAAAAGCAATTTCATTTAAATATAAGGGATTGATGGTGTTATTTTCTTTATAATCTGCATAAGCAGCAGCGATTAATTTTATTTTATTTCCGCTTAATTTTACAGCCTTTTCTGCTTCTTTTAGCATTAATACTGCTGTTTCAATATTTTTGAAACCATAGAGTCCCAGTTTTATATAGTCCACTTTTAAACTGGCAAGAGCAAAACTCACCTGAGAAGCAATACCTGACTGTCCCGGCAGATCACCACCTGCTGCACTAATTGGAAATCCGGAATACTCATCTCGAATACTTTTTATTACTCCGGGATAATTTGCTCCTAAAGAACCTTCAGCCGGATTTTTTATATCTAAAATATCAAAATCAGCTTTTTTTATTTTTTCTGCCTCTGCCAGACTTTTAATACTCACTAGTAGCTTCAAATTAACAGCCTCCATTTTCTTCTAACCATTCTTCTGAGCTTGTGTTATTACAGTTAATATAATAGTTTTTATCCAGTTCTTTTTTTTCTGCTTTCTGTATCTCTTCTTTAATCTCACCTATTTTACCACTTCTTTCAGCAAAAACTTCATAACTGTGAATTCCCTCATAATTAGTCTGCTGAGCTAAAAAGTAGTCTTCATCATCCAAAAAATCAAATTCCTCTAATGTTCGAGCTACCATCTCTCTTACCACATCTTCTACAAATCTGGGGTTTTGATGTGCATTTTTTACTATTTCCAGTTCATCTACTCTTTTTAAAAGATCGAGGACCTTACTGCTCATAGAGTTTTCAACAATTTTAACTAATCTTTCAGCATCTATTTTTTGATCAGTCCCGATCATTAAAACTCCGGTTCCCCGCTGATTATGAGAGGGCATCGGTATATACTTAAATACTTTTTCTAACTGTTCTTCAGTAAAACCTTCTTTTTCTAACTTATCTTCTGCATATTCTTTAATCATCTGCTGGGCACAGGGGCAGACGGTCATCCCATTTGTTTCAACCCCCACAAGATGTCTGCTTCCATTTTCAGTACTGACAGCTCTGCTCATAATAGTATTTATTTTTTGCGTCCTCTTATTAGAGGCCGGTGCTATTTCATCAACCGGATACTTGGCCTTAATTCTAACCTCAGCCCGGTGAGCATGCTGCTTTTTGCGGGCCATCTCTGCCATATAAGTTGCAAATTCTTCGATGACCATTGATTTTTTTTGAATTGTCTCATCAATAATTTGAGTTATTGTTTCGTCAAATCTTGACATATGGGCTCCCTTTTGTTGTGGAAGCAGATCCACATAAATATCTATATTAGAATAAAACAGATTATCTTTGTTTTTATTTTTTATTCTGATTATTTTCTGTATATTTTTAACCCCAACTCTATTTAAGCCAACAACAAAAGTTGGCTTTTCTTTTTGTACATCTCTCTTAAATTCATCCATTTTCATTTCCCCCTCATGCTGAAAATAATTTATTAAAACCTATTCTGCCCACTTCCTTATTATCTTTTTTCCAGAAACTAAAATAGATAGAAATATAACAGCAGTTATTAAGTCAGCGGTTGTGCCCGGATTAAGCTTCTGTGGTTGTTTTCTTAAAATTTTATCGAACTCAGCTATCTTTTGATCTCTATTTTTTTTATCTTTTTCAATTTCTTTTAAAATCTCAGCTGCCTGATTTGAAACTTCAGCAGCTTTTTGGGGACCATTTTTGCGGCTGATCAATGTATCCGGAAACTCTGCCAGAATTTCTAAATAACTTTGAACAATAATATCATCTATATTTTTAAACTTTTTATTATTTTCTTTAAAAAGAGGATAGCCATAAACAAAAATTATAGAAAAATCACTGACATATTCAAAGGCGATATTATCTCTTTTTTCCGCCAGTTTCATTGCCTGATAGAGATTAATATCCGGCTCCTGAGCCAGATCTCCCTCTTCTACCTGGTCTAAATTACCCGCATTAGAATAATTAATTGCCCTGTAGGCATATTTTGCATCATTTTTATCCAGTCCTCTTAATTTTAAATGCAGTTCTTTTCTTAATTCATTTAATAATTCTCTCTCAGACAGCAGATCAATATCTTTTTTATCCCGCAGATTCTGATAGGCTGCCGCTAATGGTGCACATAAGAGAATTATTCCAAGATTTGTGTTTGTATTTATCAGAGATTGAGTTTCTTTAACTCCCTCCAATATTATCTCTCCAATAGTTTTATTTTTTAAATCTAAAAAAGCCGGAAATACAGCAGCTGAACTAAATAAAAAGTGCTTATATTTTAAATCTTCAAAGCTTTTCCCCGGGCTTATATTCCCAGGTTTAGGTGCATTAGCTTCTAATAGTGAAGCAATCTGCACTGCCTGGGCTATAGCATAATCATTTAAAGCCATTTGTTCACCTCCGTTTTGTTAATTAGATCATTAAATCTATTATCTTATCTGCAATATTGAAATCTGTTACCTGCTGTAAACCGTGCCAGCCCGGAATACTATTAACTTCGATAATATATGGATTCTGGTAATCATTGTTTTTTAATATAATATCAATTCCTGTATAATCAAGATCTAAAACTGAAGCTGCTTTTAATGCAAGTTTTTCTATCTGCTCTGGAAGCTCTACTTTCTGACTGCTGGCTCCACGAGCTACATTTGTCTTCCAGCTTCTACCACATCTTTTTGAAGCTGCAATAATCTCCCCTCTGCAGACAAAAACTCTGAGATCACTATTTCCATGCTCTATATATTTCTGCAGATAAAAGACAAAGTTATTCTGCTCCCAGGCTCTAAATACCCTGTAAGCAGTATCTTCATCAGTAATTCGGACTATCCCCTTACCTAAAGAGCCAAAAAGGGGTTTTAAAATTATGTCTCCCCATTTATTATAAAATTCAAGTGCCTGGTTAAAATCTTCTGTAACAAAAGTTTCTGGAGTAGGTATCCCCTGATCAGCAAGTAAAAACTGAGTGTAGTATTTATCAACTGTTTTTTCTATCACTGATGGCTTATTTATAATTTTTGTACCAAGAGCCGCCATCCGATTTAAAATATCCATTCTTAAAATAATCTGCTCTAAACTACCTCCGGGAATAACTCTAACAAAAATGTAATCTATATTATCAAGAATATTATTTCTGCTTTTTAAGGCAAAAGAAGTCGAAATCCCTGCTCCAAGTTCGGTAATTGGAATCCGTGTAGAAGAAATATCCTTTTTTTGAAGAGCATTTTTTATTTCTTGAATATGCCAGCCATCATCTGAAGCTAAAATTACCGCCTGCAATTAATTACCTCCCATTATTCAAAAAATGATTTGACTAATATTTTTTCATTTATTTCCCCTGATTTGAAAGTTTTACCGCTTTTTCTGTTATTAATTATAACACGCGCTGGACTAAAAAGCATGGGGTCGATATCATAAAAATTATTATATCTATTATAGAGATTTAAAAATTCTTCTCCGTAATCTTCAGAGGCAGAAGAAGGAACCTCATTTATTATTTTCTCTATCTCCTGATCATCACAGTACATCTGATAATAGGCGGTACCACCATATAAAACTGCATCATTAGTTCTGCCAATAGCTTTTAAAGTATTATCAGCTGTAGGAGAAACAGGACAGATTCCCCAGGCGGCTTCTATATTTTCAAGATTAAAATCTAATTCATGCATTTTGTGGAGACCGGTTTCGATTATTCGAGCACTTATCTGAATTGAACCAACAAGTGATTCTGTTGGTGCAACAAGCAGATAACTGTCACTACAGGGAGTATCCATTGCATCAACTATATACTTAGCAGTTTTTTCATCAGGAAGCTGAGAGGACTCCAGTACAATTACAGCGGGGGCATTTCTGCTTTCATTATAATCACTGTATTCTTTAAAAATATCTTCTCTATTAGCCAGAATTCGCCCCGGGCCAGAAGCCATAGCAAAAAAATCTTCATATTCTACCTTCCAGCCGGCATACTGAGAAAGCATACAGGCCTCCAGCGGATGATCAACACTAACTTTAACAGCAGGCAGGAGATAGGAGTCAATTTCAAAATCAGTAAAACTAATATTGGCAAGACCTCCCAGACATATCTCAGAAAAATAGGCTCCTGCCTCAAATCCTCCTTTAACATCGATCCCCCCATCGATCACTGTAATTCCATCATTATAGTGAACTGCATCAATATTTAAATTGTTTTTATTTCTAATCATATCCTTAACCAGCATTACAGCATTTTTATTAAGGCTTAACCTTTTTGCCATATTAGAATTTCTCCCTTCCCCAACTCAGTATTATCTCCTGTATATCTTTTATAATTTGAATTAAAAGCCTGATCCGGTATTTCAATTCCATAATTATTTTCTAGATGCCTGAAGGCAATATTTAAGAAATTAGGGTAATAACTTATATTATAATTAAATGTGGGCAGCAGTTCTAATTCATTAAAAACTACAATTGTGCCTCTTTTCATTCCTGCTCCCACTCTTTTTCCACATTTACCAAAAACATAAACAGAACCGGCTATCATTTGTGCTCCAAGTAAGTCTCCACAGTCACCTTTAATTATTATTTCACCGCGTCGCATTTTGTTAGCAGTAAAATTACCGGCATTACCTTCTATATAGATAAGACCTTGATTCATTCCCAACTTGTCACCTCTAAAAGCAGCTCCTGTATAATGTCCGGCATCACCGGTTACAGTTATCATTCCACCAGTCATTTCTGCTCCCAGCCAGTCACCGGCATTACCATCAATTTCTATTTTCCCCCCGGTCATTTCTGAACCAAGGTGCATGCCAACATCACCATTGACTCTAATAGTTCCGGAACTCATTTCTGCACCAAGATATTTAAAATTTGATAAATCACCAAAAATTTCAATATCTGCAGCCGGCTTTCCTTTTATCTCAAAAAACTCTTTTAATTTATAGATTTTTCTTCCTGCTCTAATTTCAAGCTCCTCCAGCTCAGAAAAACTCATATCTTTGATCAGATCTGCCCTGATATTTTCTACCTCAACCGGAATTTTCCCAATAACTTTATTTTCTTTTTTTATCAAAGCAGGATTTTCTTTTTTTAATTTTAGCTTTAATTTAGCCATCAAGATCACCTCGTAAAATTTCCCTGAGATAAAAGTTTTCTGTACCCAGATCTCCACCATAATTACCTGCTGTAATTTTAATAACTCCCTCAACAGCAGCCGCTTTGATGCCAACCCTCATTGCTTCTGCAGTGGCTTCAACACTCAAACCATCTATTACTATTTCTAAAACAGAACCAACTTCTTCTGATAAATTGGTTTCTGTCTGAGCTTTAATAGTTGGACAGTACTTAGTATTTGTAGCAGCATTTAAAAAGGAATACTTAGAAGTAACCTTACTACCACTGCTGACAATCCCCCCTGGGAAAGGCATGACAACCCCTTCAATTTTACGCATTGCTTCTACTGCCTTTTCTGCAGCATTTAAGGCAGCTTCTGAATCAGAGGCAGCAATGATTATATTACCCCCTCCTATTCCTTTTTGGACTCCAAAACTTTCTTCGATTAAGAATTCTCCCCCCATAATTGGAATTCTCCAGAATCGACGACCATCATAAAGTTTTGAAATCTGATATCCATCTCCAAAATAGCGTATATTTCCTCCCACCTTAATTTTATTGTCTGAATCAAGTCCATTAAAACAGGCAGTGGTGGCTGCAGTCATTATTGTCTGGCCTATTCTTTTGCGCATCTCTTTTAAAAGAGATTTTTCTTTCATTGTAAAAAAGAGCAGACTGACTCCAGGTCTTCCGTCTAAAGTTTCTCCAGGATCCAATTTCTTTTCAATTCCAGCTTCAATACCGCATTCAATTATTGAAGTTGCAAATCCTGATGCTTCTCTGGCGGCAGTTTCGGCCCATTTTTCAGTATCAGCTGTCACTATTACCCTTGTTCCATACATGGTAAAAGCTTCAGCAAATGTATCTTCAATTTCTATTCCCTGGTAGTACATGGAATCACCTCAATTTTATCATAATAATTATCTGTTACTGAATAATTATCTATTCCAATACTATAGTATTTCTGAAAATCTTCTCTAATTAATTCCACAATATTTTGATCATATTCGGGTTTTGTAACTAAAGTTCTTCCAATTTCTAGATTATCCAGTAGTTCACCATCTTTAACAATCAGCTTACCCGATTTAAATACATAAGCAGGACGAGCAAAAACTTCGGCAGTATCATTATCTTCAAGATTATTATAAACTGCTATATCTGCCTCTGCACCAACTCCAAGATGGCCCTTATTTTTGAGACCAAGAGCTTTTGCAGGTCCAGAACGGCTGATTACCGCTATCTCACTTAAACTATATTCTCTATCAAGTGAAGATAAGTCAGTATATTCATCAAATTTAGCATGCAGCTCTGATATATAATCTGCTCTATAATTTTTATCCATCAGCATTTTAATAATCCAGGGATAGGCTGTAAAGGGACCTGCATTGGGATGATCTGTTGTTAAAAATACTTTCCAGGGATCATCAATTTTTAAGAAAAGCTCCATTCCGGTTGCCCACTGAATATTGTTAACTAAATTTTTCTTTTTATAATTCATCGGTACAATACCTGAGCCGGTTTCCATCTCAACATCTGTATTGACCCATTTATTGCCTGATAATTTATGGAGATTATATTCTAATATCCCATCTGCAGTCATGGTTGTAGCTTCTCCAAAAATCAGCTGGCCAATATCAACTGTTAATTTTGACTGCTTATTAATTTCAGCCGCTATTTCATCAGTAGCGGTTTCGAATTTAATTTTTGATTCTTTATTTTTACCATAGCTGCTGAACTGAATATGGGTGATGTGCAGCCTGTAATCTTCTAATAATCTGATAGTGTTTAAGGTTGTTTTATAATTACCAGCTGAGCCGAGATCATTTGTATGAAGATGAATGGGATGTGGTAATTTAAGATCATCTGCTGCTTTAGCCAGAGCAAGCATAATCTCTTTCGGACTCAAATCAAAATATGTCCCTTTTTCATCAATCCCCCTCATTCTTTTTCCTTCTTTCCAGGCCTCTACTCCACCCGGATTAACAACTTTTAAACCAAAGGCTCCTGTGGCATTGATCAGCCAGGCAAGATAATCTTTTAATGCCTGCTGATTATTTTCGCTAATAAATTTTAGCACAAAATAATTGTTACCACTTAAAACTAAAAATCCTTTATCTATATAGGGAAGGTCACTAAATTCTTCGTGAATATGTTTGGCTTTCATTGGTGGACCAGCTGCTTCCATAACTGTAGTATAACCCATTAAACTGTAGCGATAACCGGTCACATAACTGGATGGAACAGTTGAACCAACCCCGGAACGCAATTTGCCTTTGCGGGCCACATTATCCCGTCTGTGGTCCTCCGGTCTTAAAACACGACCTGAATTAACCTTGGGCCCTGCTATATGAGAATGAATATCTACTCCACCGGCCATCACAATTTTACCTTCTAAATCTATCTCTTCTAGTTCATTATTAGATTTTAATTCTCTGATAACTGAATCTTCAGGTTGAGCAGTAATTTTTTCTCCTTTAATCCAGATATCTTCTTTGACTCCATCTTTATTATTTGCAGGATCATAAATTAAAGCATTTTTAAGTCTAATCATTTTCAATCAGCTCCCCTATTGCTTCCACTGCTTTCTGATCATCAGGCCACTCATCTTCGAGAAATGCTCTTAAATGAAGAGGTACATGGTCCATTCTATAAACTGTTCCCGAAGCAGTAATCCCTTTTAAAGCAGATGGAATTACAACATCTGCAAAATCACTGGTGAAATTCCAGTGTGGATCCAGAATAATAGTTGGTATATCTTTTAAATGAGCAGCTGCCTTTTTAGGTAAATTACCAGCAGGATCTGAGGCAATGATAAAAGCGGCATCAACCTCTTTATTTGCAAGTAAATCGACTGCCGTATATTCTCCAGGGTTATAGCGGGGATATGCTTTACTAAAATTAACTGCAAAAGGATAACCTGTCTGCCAGGCCATTGTTATTTCACTTCCCGCTACATTACCGTGGCCGCGCATCGGCATCATTACAAATCTCCGCTGCTGATCATTATTTAAATCTCTAATTAAACTCATTGCCGCCCAGGTATTCATATACTTAGCTCCGGTCATTGTTAAACCCATACCATAAAAAATGCTTCCATAATTCGCCCCTTTTAATTTTTCTGCAACTTCTTCAATCTTTTCTATTTCTAAACCTGCTATTTTACCATTTTCACCTGTCGGTTTTTTACCCTGAATAATCAGTCTCAAGGCCATTAATAACTCAAAATCTTTACCCGGTTCCACTCTAATAAATTGATCTGCCATTTTTGCCGTGGGAGTTTTGCGCACATCAAAAACAATTACTTCTCTATCAGAACGATTCTTTTTAAAAAGCCCCTCAGAAAGCATTGTATATCTCTTTGAATGATTTGGATGTGCTTCCACCGGATTTGCTCCCCAGAAAATCATTAAATCTGATCTATTTTTTATCTCTCCTAAGGTTGCTGTTACCATTCCAACAAGCTGTTTGGCCATTGTCCCCGGTCCATGACAGACTGAAGAAGTGCTGTCAATATTTGCACCTGTTAGTTCTGCCAGCTTGACTGCACTTTTTTGAGCCTCAGCTGTAGTACTGCTTAGACCATAAATTAATGGATTTTTACTTTCTTTTAAAATTTCTGCTGCTTTTTCTACTGCTTTCTGGTAAGTACTTTCTTCCCCATTAACCATTGGTACTGTCCTATCTTTTAAAGCATGCTCATATTTTTTTCTGGAAATTGCACAGGCATTTTTTAGTTCTTCAATTTTATTATCTTTTACTTTAACTTCAATATTATCACAGAGTGCACCGCAAAAAGTACAGGTTATATTTTTGAAACTTTTTAATTCTGTCAATTACTTTGCGCCTCCTTTCTAATTAATCTGACCACATTGCTTTTAGAGTCGGGCATTCCGGTACCTCCTGTATCAGTGCCAATCAAAGTATTGGCTGTCGGACCATAAGGCATAAAAACAATATCTTCTTCCAGGTCCGCTGCTTTACAGCTAACTTCTACACTCCCGGCTTCATTTTCTAAGATCACATCTTCTCCTTCCTCAATATTCATTCTCTCAAGTACATTTTTACTGACTTCCACATAAGAAGTTTCTTTTTGATAATTATCACTTTTTTTGCCGGAAACTGAAGCCATCCCCTGTTTTATTGTTCTGCCAGTAATTAATATAAATTTATTTTGATCAGCCAAAATTAATCCCCCCTTTTTTGAAACATATATTATAAGTTAATTTGCTTTAAATTTTTAAAAACTTGAAATTAAATATATTAAATCAGGATTTAAATCATTAAATTTTTAAGCAAGACTTAAAAAACTCTTTTCTATTTCTGAAAATAAGTAACTGCAGACCTGCCAGAATTGATCTTCGTTTTTAGATTTTATTATTAATGTAAATACCGGATCTTTTTTATTAAAAACTTCTCCTGCTGTCGGAATATCTTTAATTTTAACTTCAACATTTTTAAACTTATTATTTAAAGCTCTATTATAAATTTTTTTAAATTCACGCCTTAGTTCATATTTTATTTTTATTTTTTCCTCTGCATAATAAATTACCTTTCCACTTGCTTTAAGCTCAGTATTTAAATAATCATTTAAATAATCCTTTTTTAGCTGATCTTTGAAATATACTGCAAAAAGTTCTCTGCCAAAAATAGGAATTAATAATTCTACTGCAGCTGTATAGCGGGGATTCAATTCTAAAAAGTATAAGCCGTCATCATTTTGAATATAATCAAAACCATTTATCCCTTTCAAAGAATAATTTTCAACAAGCAAATTAGCAGCTTTAGTTATTTTATTAATTGTCGAATTATCAGGTTTAACTAAAATATTGCCACCATATTTAAAAGATGATTTGCTATTAAAAGCATTTAACTGCCTGCAGAAAGATAAAATTTTAGCTTTTTTCCCATCAGCTGCAAACTGCACCGAATAACTTTCCCCCTTTATATATTCCTGAAGGTAAAAACCATCAACAATCTGCAGTCTGTTATCAGCTGAATATTTAGCAGGTTTAGTAACAATTTCTATATTTTTTCCTCCACCACCTGCCAGGGGCTTTTTTAAATAAAGTGTCTTACTAAAATCTTTTTCTGCAAAAGGATCATTTTTAAAAATTATGGCTGGCCTTTTTAAATCTGTTTTTTTGATTAAATTAAATAGGCTTAAAAGACCTTTTTCCCCAGCCAGCCTTTTAAGAGTATTTGGTGAATTCCCTTTTATGATTAAATTTATATTTTGCGATAGTTTTTCTAATAACTGAAACTGATTATCCCAGTCAGAACCATAAACAAAGTAGAAAATATCATTTTGGTTGATCAATAAAAATCTTTTTAATTGTGAATATAAAAATTCTGTTTTGTATTCAGCATTTTTATCTTTTTTTAGTGAATAAAAATAATTTACATATTCTTTTAAATCTTCATCTGCAAAATAGTCAAAGGAATATAAGCAATTGGTGTTGAAAAAAGAAGCTGTTTCTGCAAGGGCTCTACTGGAAAAAGCAGATAAAATTATCTTCATCTTTATAGTTTTTCATATAACTTATAAATTTCTACAGCATTTAATATCTGATCATTGGACTTAAATAATTCAGAAACAGCCTTTTTGTGGAGCTTCATCTTCAGACCACCAATCCCCAGTGCTCCAAATACTTTAATTCCAGCTAAATCTTCACCATCTGCCTGAGGATCAATCCCTTCTATTCCAGCTGGACTGACAGCATTGATATCAGCCATAATTTTTATTCCTGCAGTATTTTTCCACATAGATTCAGTTAAAAAATTAATCTTGGGTGGACCGGCAGATAAAATAACATCTTTATTTTTTATAACCTCTTTAAATTCTGCTTCCGTATTAGCTTCAACTCCACTGACTCCTTTTAATTCATATTCTTCCATTATATTTTCAGCTTTTCTATCAGCTTTATCCTGGCTGCGGGAAGTAATGGTTACTGAGGCTCCTTCCATAGCAAAAAGGGCTGCTGCTCTCACTCCAACCGGACCTGTACCTGCTAAAATAACTACATTTTTTCCTGTTAGTTCAATTGATTCTCTTATTTTTAAAACAGCAGCTGCTGCAGTAGTATTAGACCCATTTGAATCCAGCAGAGCAGAAACACTGAAATTGGCAAAAAATACATCCTGAACTGCTTCCATAATCTCTTCACCTGCATCTACATCTGAGCCGCCAATAAATACAGCTGTGTTTTTTAATTTTTTAGGTCCCCGAGTAAATATTGCTCCATAAATAATATCTTCCACTTCTTCTCTGGTTACTTCTGCATGAGTAATAATATTATCAGCCCCGGCATCATAAGCTACAACCTGATCAAAAGTACTTGCTCTTTTATCAGTATCCAATTGAATCAATAATTTTTTCATCATTTACACCCCTATATAATTTGTGAAGACAGTGGACTAATCCACTGTCTTCAGCATCCATTTATTAAATTAACCCCTCACAATTATCAATTAAACAGTGTCTTTCCAGTTGCAGTGCTTATGCTTTTTAACATACATACATACTGCACAGTCTTTACAATAGCGTGCTGGAGCTACTACTGAACCAGGGTCTGTAGCAATAATATTTGTCATTAAAGTAGCTGTAACTGGTTCACTTGTAAGCAGACAGGGGAAGTCAGCCAGACGCATTAAGGATGAAAACTTAACAGAAATTGAACAGGCAGGATAAGCATAATCCTGTGTATTCTGCAGAACATAACTGTTGTCAATAGGACTAAAGTCAATATCTATACCCTTAACTTTACAACCTGCACCAATTGGCTGATCATCAATAATCTTATCACCACGATGAATCATATCCATAAAGTCCACATTATGCAGTTCTGCAGCCTGTCCTCGATCTGGATAAAGGTTAACATAGTTATGGAATCTTTTAGTCAGCAGATCTACAATCATTGGCGCTGTAAATCCTTCATCCCAGAGCATTGAACTAACTGCTGCTGCAGTAGAACCTGTTGCAACACTTAGAATATCATAGAGGCTGTCATAACCTTTATCTAATCCTCTTTCTAGAGTGTTTTTCATTACATGAGATACAACTTCTACAATTTCCATCATAACATCATCTTTAAGCATATTAAATGTTGATTGAGCAATATGGTGTCCCACATCACCAACACAGTAGGCAGGTACAACAACAATATTACCAGGATGAACTCCCGCTTCTTTAGCTGCCAGAACAAATGGCTTCATCCATTCTTTGTAGCGCTTCATATACTCTCTGCAGTCAAATGAATCCATACCTGCATCTTCCATCAACTTTACCTGAGCATCTACAGGAGTATCATAAAGCATCTGCATAGTTTTTACTTCTGCTTCTGCTGCTTCTGCTGCTGTTTTACCACCTTCTACAGCTTCTGTAAAGGCAGCACCAATACCATAAGAAGTATTCATACCCCAGGATTTAGCTGCAAGTAAAGTCTTTTTATAATCCTGATCGATATCAGTATTTTTAAGTACTTCATTAACTACATTACTAACTGAGCCAGGACTAAAAGCAAAGTCAACTACACAGGTTGGTCCATACATTCCGCCATATCTGCGCATTGATTCTCTTGCAATTAATGCTTCATCGTTTTTTAGCTGCTCCATAAATTTCTCTGCTGCTTTACGGAACTCTGGATCTTCTTCATATAAAATCTCTAAAATTGGAGGTGTTTGATAATGTTCCACAAAAGGGTCATCTTTCGGTGCAATTGTATCAGTTAAATCTTTAAGTATCTCATAATGAGCTTTAACGGACTCAACATGAAGGTCTATAACTTCTTTTGACTGGCCTTCAACAGCTTTCATGTTTTTAACTGCATCTACATAAGGTTTAGCATCACTAATTGTGAATTTTTTACCTCTTTTTTCCTTAAATACACCAACATCAGCCATTTGAGCCGCTACAGCTTCATCAATCATTTTTTTTGCAATTTTTTCATTAGCCGCCATAAAACATCCCCCTTTATAATTTGATAAATCTTTTGTTGAATTGTCGAAATTTTTCTAAATATTCTATCAACTCTACCTATAAATTTCCCCAACTTGCTAAAATCTCTTTTAGCCCCTCCTTTCTACTTTTGGTATGAATAAATAAATATTATGTTAAATTTATTCCCATCTATATATTGTTGCATATATCATACCAAAACTTAGATATTTTTAAAATAAATTTATTTACCGTACTGACAGTAATCATTCGAACTGTATATTGTGAATATTTTAATAATTATTAAAACTTATTTTAATTAATGTTAATTTTTTTTACACTGTATAATAATTAAACATTGCTAGAAATTTTTGCTCCCCTGTTTGCTGTTTTAGAAATATAAATATCTTTGATAGCATTTTCAAAATTTTTTCTTAACTGAAATTCTATACTTTCTGCTTGTTCTCTATCTGCAGCCAGACCATAAATTGCCGGTCCCCAGGAGCTCTGGCCTCTTGCAAAAATTCCCTCCTGCTCCATCAGCTTAATCATATCTGCAGCTGAATCAGAAGTGTACCTTCCTCCCTGGACCTTAGAAAAGTAATCTCCTACATTATCTTCTATTTTATTTAAATGCTTAGAAAATTTTTCAATATCATTTTCCTGCAGGGCGGGCAGCATTCCTAAAAGTAAGTTATGACAGTTTTCATGACTTTTTTCTATCTGCATCTGCTTTAAATTTTTAAATGTCTTGATTTCTTTATCTCCGGCCATCTTATCTTTTTGATAGAGAGGGAGTACAACTATAAAGTGCCAGTTTTCAGGAACCTGATGCTGATAGATAATTGGTGGTAAATATTTATCGTTTTCCTTTTCTGTAGTTGGCCTGCCGCCATCAACAATAAATCCTCCCTGATAAAAAGCACCAAAACCAACAGCTGAGCGGCTGTGACTGCGGTCAACCATTTCGGCAATAATTTTATTATTTAAATTTAAATTATATAAACGGTTTATCCCTTCAGCTAATGTTAGGGCACTCTGAGTCCCTGAACCAAGACCATTATGAGCAGGAAGCAGCCTTTCTACTTTAACTAAGACACCTGCATTTTTATTTACTAAGCCTCTTTTTTTTAATTTTTCAAGAAATTTGCCGATAATACTTTTGATTCTGTCTGAGTTTTCACCCTCAACTTCAAGTTCACTGCTTTTTTCCATATAAATTAAGGTAGATGGCTCTTCTAAAGCTACACCAGAACCTCCATAAATTCTGCCTGAATCACCATTTAAATCTAACTGACCAAAATGCAGTCTGGATGGACTTTTTATTCTAATCAATGTTTTTAACCTCCTGTTTTTCAGCATATTCTACCAAAAAATTAAATACCTTTTTACTTTCATTATCTCCAGTTTTAAAAATTATTCTTTTATTTTTATCCAAATAATTAAGTAAGTCTTTTTTATCAAAACTAATACCGATTCTAGAAGCTATAACTGCTGCTTCTAATAAAAGATTATTAGCTCTATTAAATGTAGACGCCTCTTTTATAAATTTATCAGCAGTTATTTCAGCAGTTACCTTATATTTTTCACCCAGATCCTCAACTAATAGAACTTTAAATTCATAATAATGACAGCACTCTTCTAAAAAATAACCGCTTAAATCTGCTGTTTTTTTTAGCTTAAATTTCTGATCACTGAGCGCAGAAAAAACTATGAATTTTGCTCTATCTACAAGATTGACAACACCTTTTCTGCTGTTTTTAATATTCTCAGCTGTTGCTGTATCCTTATAAGCATAGAAAACTAATTTTTCTTCAAAAAACTCCACTCCCAGGGCGGCAAAATTAATCTTATCAGCATTAGTTTGAGTTGTGATTACTGTCTCTATTATCATTTTTTTCTCCCTTAAAATTTTTATTTAAATAACCCCAATTTAATTCGTCTTCCTGACGGTAATTCTTAACTAGATTAATAGCGGTATAAGCTTTCTGCAGTTCTTTGCCTAAATAAAAAGCATGTGATAGTTCATTAACTGCAGATAAGTTAGCAAAAAGTTGATCAATATTAGTACCCTGATAATACTCAAATCCATTAAAGATATTAATTTTTTGACCATCATTTAAAATTCGATAATTGCTGTCAGTGATAGAGTCAGCAAGTTCTTTAATCTCTGATTTATCAAAATTTTGATTTTTTCTATCTTTTATATTCAAAAGCAGATCAGAAATATTGTTTGGCAGTGAATTATTACTCCCGGCATAAGAAATTATTTTAAGAGCCAGATCAAGTTCTCTTACAGCTCCTCTAGTCTTAAATGAAGCCTCAGTGGTCAATAAATATTCTATATCAAGTTCTACTGCCAAAGCTGCAGCAATAAAATTAAGGCCTGTACTGTCACAATCACTTAGCTCAATTAAATTACCAACTCCCATCATCAGCGGTTTATTAATATCTTTATTTTTAGATAATTTTAAATAACGAAATAAAGAATCGCTAAAGCCAAAATTAATTGGATCAAGTATAGGATCTATAATATAATTATTAACTCCTCTTTTTTCAACCTGTTCCATATTTGCCAGCAGAGAATCTATTGTTCCTGATTCCGGATCCGGGATAATTACAGGCAGATAACTAATAACCGAATTAACAGCTGATATATTATGGCTGTTAATACTCAACAGATAGTCAATTCCGGCTTCAGCAGCTCTAATAACTTCATTTTCATCAAAGGTATCAATACTTAACTGATAACCTTTTTCTTTTAATAAGTAGATAACCTCTTCTAGATGAGTAAATTCTCTCCCATTTACACAGCCGAGATCAATTATATCGGCGCCTGAATTATGATAATAGTCAGCCATCTTAATTATCTCTTCTTTTTTCATCAGTGAAGCCTCATTAATTTCCGCCAGTATTTTATGTTTTCTGCTTTTTTTATAAAAATCAACTGCTGTTTTTCTTTTTCCAAAATACTCTGCTAAATCCATTATTTCTTCAGGCCCCTGTAGAAAAGTTAGCTTTTCGTTTTTTATTCCATTTCTTATTTTACTTAACTCCGCCCTTGACCTGCCGGGAATAATAAGCTCAATTTTTTGCTCAGTTTTTAAATATTTTTCAGCCTCCTCCTTTAAATGTTTAATAATAAAATCACTGTCCATTAGGGCAGCAACAGTTATGGGCATTTTTATTATCTCATATTCAAATTGAAGATCTAAATTCTGCAGAGTCTTTTTTAAAGCTGGATATGCTAATTTTCCTGTGATAAATAATTTTTCAACCATATCTCCACCTCTTTGGGTTCTCTAATTACCTCGACTCCAGCTGCTGATTTTAGTTTTTCTGTATTTTTTAAGTCAATTTCTCTGGGATATACATCAACCATTTTATCTGGGGCAGCAGAGATTAAATTTTCATCGATATCAGTTGGCAGAATAAGAACAGGGACCTTTGCTTTCCCGGCATGAGCAAGAAAGTTAGTAACTAAAGTATCTGAAATTCCATAAACAAATTTAGCAGCAGTATTGGAAGTAGTTGGTGCAGAAATAAGCAAATCATAATGGCCTTTATATAATCTGCCGATTATTGGCGAGCTGGCAGCTCCATCCTGATGTATTTCACAGTTTAAATCATTCAATTTTTCGTAGTAATTATATATTTTAAGTACTTCATATCCTGCCTGACTTAAATAAATATCAATTTCTAATTTGTTAAATTTTTGTTTTAATTTAGAAATAACATTTATACTTTCCTCAAGCAGATGTCCGGCCCCGGTAATACACCAGGCAATTTTATTAAGCAGCTGATCATTTTCAATTAAATCCACTTCTTTTTTACCCAGAGAACCACTGTGAAAAGCTGATGCTATTAAAACACCTGCAAATCCTTCCTTTTTTAATTCTTTTACATCTCTGTAATCTTTTATTCCTCCACCTGTAATAAATTCAAGTTTGGAAAATGAATTTTTGAGTTTTTTAATATAGTCTGCTATACCGGCAGCAGTACCTACAGAACTTAGGTCAAGAATTATAAACTTTTTAAAACCATAACTTTTTATTTCAGCAATAATTTCATAAATCTCTTTCTTATTCCAGCTCTTTATTTGATGGATTAAATCTCCATTTTTTAAATCAATACTGATTATAATTTGATCAGTAAAGTCTTTTAAACTTTTCAAAAAATCTCTATTATTAAGACTTTCGGTAGCAATTATTGCATAATCTAAAAATCCTTCTAAATAATTTACAGGTGACCTATTTTCATTAAATCCCGCATCAAGCATTATTTTAAGATCATTATATTTTTCTTTTATTCTTTTTATTTCGTCAATATTATTACCTGTTTCCATTATTGCATCTAAATCTGCAATATATAATTTTCTGATTCCCAACTTTTCATAAAAGGCTGCTGCAGTTTCTAGGGGCTCTGCCCGGCCTTCTGCTAAAATCCGACTGCTTACTTTTTTATATTTCTCTCTCTCCCCTGCCTCTGCTCTAACTACAGCCCCATCTTTGATGTCAATAACTGCAATTGCATCCAAGTTAGTTCACTCCCTATAGTCGATATTATATTCTCTTAACTTGTTATAAAGTGTTGCCCTACTGATATCTAAAATTTCTGCTGCTTTAGTAATATTATTTTCAGTTTTATTTAAAGCATTTTTTATAGCATTTTTTTCTGCCTCTTTTATGGTTAAACTGCTGTTTATTATTTTTTGAGGTTCTTCATTAATTAATTCTTTCGGTAAATGTTCCGGCTTAATTACTTCATCATCAAGGGCAAAAGTTATAATTCCTTCTATCATATTTTCTAATTCTCTAACATTGCCCGGCCAGTCATAATTCAAAAAATACTTTTTACTTTCTTCAGCAATCTTTTTTTCAGGAATACCAAAATTCTGGCAGTGCTTTTTAATAAAATTTTTAACCAATAAAATTATATCTTCTCTCCTATCCTGAAGATTAGGTATCGGTATTCTAATTACATTTAAGCGATAATAAAGGTCTTCTCTAAAATTTCCTTTGTTTACTTCATTAATTAATTTCTTTTTGGTGGCAGTAATAATTCTCACATCTATTGGAATCGCGTGAGAACCACCGATTCTGGTTACTTCCCTTTCCTGAATAACTCTCAATAAATTCTGCTGAGCAGAAAGTGTCATCTCCTCAATCTCATCCAGAAATATTGTCCCTCCATTGGCAAGTTCAAATTTGCCCGGACTTCCACCTCTTCTTGCTCCTGTAAAGGCACCTTCTTCATAACCAAAAAATTCGCTTTCTACTAAATCTTTAGGTACAGCTCCCACATTAACTGCTATAAAGGGACTGTTTTTGCGGTGATTAAAATTATGAATAGCCTGAGCAAACATTTCTTTACCAGTTCCACTTTCTCCAATCAACATCACTGTAGAATCATTTCTAGCCGCAATTTTGGCAACTTCTTTAGCTTTTCCCATTTTCTCAGATTTAGTAATTATATCTGAAAAAACATAATGAGCCTTAGAACCCGTTTTAGGACTTGATTTATTATCTTTGTTATTAATTAGTTTTTCCACAGGTATTTTATCAGTTAATGAAAAAGCAAATAATTTTACTACTAATTGAATTAAATCTAATTCTACTTTTTCAGGAAAAAAAGCAGATATGGTCCCTTTTAATTCATCATTTTCGCTTATTAAGGGATAGGCAGCAGAATTGTAGCTGGTCAGATAACTTTTATAATGTTCTTTGCTTTTAACATAACTTTCCTGCTTGCTGAATAAAGTTAAACCAGCTGCAGTTGTGCCTATATAAAATTCACTAAAATTCTGTCCGGTATTTAGTTTTACAAAGTTGTTTAATTGATTTTTAGCAGCAAGAACATAACCTTCTTTATCTGTTATAAAAAATACAGTTGAAATATTATTAAAATAATCTCTTAGTTCAGCAAATAATTGATCAAATTTTTCTATCATATCTTTATTCTGATCTATTTTTTCTTTTAATTCTCTGTTATTTAATAAAATTTTATTGGAAAAATCATCAGTCTTAATTCCATAATTACTGCTTCGGCTCCAGGAATTCTGAATCTCTTCTCTAACAGGGATATAATTTCTTTTTATATTTGTTAAAAGAGCTTTAAAATCAGATTTTTCTTCACTCATATATAACTTCCCCTCTATTCTAGATATTCACTATTATATATTTCTAGGAATAGATTATTTGTCCTTCATGACAAAATTAAATTTAGATAGAAATAGATAAATATTCTTAAAACACAATATTTACTCGATATATATAATTATTTGGATTACATTTTTACGACTTTGAAAACAATTAGCCTTTAAAGCAAAAAGAGAAGGCATAAAGCCCCCCTCTTAGTCTGAATCATCAGCTATATAACTAGTCAGTTAAAATTATTACTATAACTTACCTGCACCATCACCGGGATTACTGACATAAACATCAGCTTCTAAATCTGTTTTTGCTTTATATTTTTCTTTAATATTTTCTACAAATTGGTCTACCTTATCTTTTTTAACTAAATTCACCGTGCAGCCCCCAAATCCGGCTCCGGTCATTCTTGCTCCTTCAACCTCTTCTTCAGCTGCCAGCTCAACTAAAATATCCAGTTCCTCACAGCTGACTTCATAATCCTCACTTAAACTCCTGTGGGAAGCATACATTAACTCACCAAATATCTGCATATCATCAGCTTCCAAAGCTTTTTGACTGGCTAAAACTCTTTCATTTTCGCTGACCACGTGGTGGGCTCTCTTATACACATTTTCAGCCAGCTGATCTTGATATTTGACTACAGTTTCTAAATCAACATCTCTTAAAGCTGTTATTTCTTTATCCTCTTTTGCTGCAAAAAATTCTACCGCCTGGCTGCATTCCTGACGGCGCTGATTGTATTCAGAATCAACCAGTCCTCTTTCGACTCTGGAATTACAAATAACAATTTGATAATTTTCATTTTTAAAAGGCACCAGCTCATAATCATTTGTGCGGCAGTCAATTAAAAGTGCATGATCTTTTTTGCCCAGGCGGGAAATATACTGATCCATTATTCCACACTGAACCCCAACAAAATTATTTTCTGCCCGCTGAGCAAGCAGAGCCATTTCAACTCCATCAATTTTAATTTTATGCAGATCGGTAACTGCCAGTGCTGTAACTACCTCAAGAGCTGCTGATGAACTCAAACCTGAACCCTGAGGCACATTACCGGTAAACATTAAATTAAAGCCCTGCAGACTCTCCCCTAATTTCTGAATCTCATCCACAACTCCCAGCAGGTAGTTGGCCCAGACATTTTCTTCATCATATTCTAAATTATTCAGTTCATACTCCACCAGCTGGTCATAATCAAGTGAATAAAATTTTATCTTTTTATCAGGTCTCAGCTGGGCCAGCATTGTAATTTCTTTTTCAATTGCCATCGGCATTACAAAACCATCATTGTAGTCTGTATGTTCACCAATTAAATTGACTCTCCCCGGGGCTTTGTAGGCTCCACTTTCTAAATCAAAATCTCTAAAGGTTTTACCAAATTCATCCCATAATTTTTGTTTGTTCATTTTTCCACCTCTTTAAATTTTATTATATTATTTCACAGATTTCATTTAGTGCTCAGTTAAAATATTAATTTATTAGATTGGCCTCCAGATTAAAAGTCCGCTGCTATATTTAGTTCTTCAATTATTCTTCAAACCCATCGGATTTATGCCACTGCCAGGCTGTAGAAATTATCTTTTCTAATTCAGGATACTCAGGCTCCCAGTTTAATTCTCTTTGGATTTTGTCAGAACTTGCAATCAAAACCGCAGGATCTCCAGCTCTTCTCTCTGAAATTTCAACCTCAAAATCTCGTCCTGTAACTTCCTTAACTGTATTGATAACTTCTTTAACCGAATAACCTTCTCCATTACCAAGGTTATAAATTGAACTTTCTTTTCCTGCAGCCAGAGCCTCAACAGCCAGCACATGGGCTGCTGCCAGGTCATTAACATGGATATAATCTCTAATACAGCTGCCGTCACTGGTTGGATAATCGTCACCAAAAATATATATTTTATCCCTGATTCCTAAGGCTGTCTGAAGCACGATTGGAATTAAGTGGGTTTCAGGATCATGAGCTTCTCCAATTTCTCCCTCTGGATCTGCTCCAGCAGCATTGAAGTAGCGTAGAGAAACATAATTGATATCGTGAATCTGATCATAGCGCTTTAATGCTTTTTCGAAAAATAGTTTGCTTTCTCCATAGGTGTTTGTCGGCTCAGTCTGATTATCTTCCTTAATTGGAATTTCATCCGGTTCTCCATAAACTGCTGCAGTCGAAGAAAATACAATATTTTCAACTCCATTGTTGACCATTGCCTCTAAAAGCTTGAGGCCATTAGCAAAATTATTTCTGTAATATTTGCCAGGGTTTTCCATTGATTCACCCACCAGACTGTCTGCAGCCAGATGAATTACTCCTTCAATCTCATTTTTCGCTATTATCCTGTTTAAAAGATCTTCATCTGCCAGATCACCTTCTATAAATTTACCTCCGGTTACTGCTTCCCGATGACCTTTTTGTAAATTATCCAGAGTTACTACTTTGTGACCTTCTTTTAAAAGCGCCTTTAAAACATGACTGCCAATATAGCCTGCTCCTCCTGTAACTAAAATATTCATTTTCCGTCCTCCTTAAAGTTTCATCAAATTTCTAATCCAAAAAATTATTCAAAACTTTTTCTGCTGCACCTGCTGCACCTGCTAAATCCTGATAATAGGCTGTAATTATTTTTAAATCTTTTACTGCCTGAGCAAGTGATTCTTCTTTTACTATTTGATAAAGCGGTTTAATTAATATCTTTTCAAATTCAGCAAATAAACCGCCAATAATAACTGCTTCCGGGTTTAAGATATTTACAAGGTCCGAAATAGCTCGGCCAAAATATTTTAGAGCATCATTAATTACAATTAAGGCTTCACTTTCTCCCTTTTGATAGTTACTTATTATCTCAGCAAAAGAAGTCTTGCATTTTGAATCTTTAAGTTTTTGATAACGAGTAATAATGCTCTCTTTAGATGAAAGAGCCTCCAGACAACCTTTTTTGCCGCAGTGACAGCGGGGACCATCATCAGTAATTTTCATATGCCCAAATTCTCCGGCTGCATAGTTATTACCATAGTGAAGTTCACCTTTAAAAACCAGAGCTGCACCGATACCGGAACCGGTATTAATAAAAATAAAATCATCTTTGTCCTGCCAGATTTCTCCTGCCGCCATCATCCTGACATCATTATCAATAAAAATTGGATAATCATATTCTGCTGCCAGAATGCTTTTAATATCAACTTCACCCCAGTCAAAATGAGGAGTAAAAATTGATTTACCCTGTTGCGGGTCAACTAGACCATGAATCCCTATACCAATTCCTATGATTTTACTTTCAGAATTTAGCTTAAGTTTGTACTTTTCGATTAAAGAAAAAGTATGTTTTTTATATTCTTCAACTGTGTACTTTTCTGGGCTTATTTGATCTTCTGCAATTATTTCTGCTTCAAAATCTAATAATACAGCTTTTACTGCTTCTATACCCCATTCAATTCCGATTACATAGGCTCCTTCTGGATTCAATTTGAGCAGCATTGGTCTTCTGCCACCTCGTGATTTCCCCATTTCTGTTTCTTTAACCAGTTCCAGCCTAATCAATTCCTTAACTATATTAGTTACTGTTGCTCGGGAAACATCCAGCATTTCTGCTATCTGAGCCCGGGAAATTCCGTCTTCATTTTTAATTAAAGTAAGTATATTTTTTTGATTCTGTTTTTTCATGTTTTTAAAACTACCTTTTTCCATCTGATCACATCCATTTCTTTGTTAATTTATTAAATTAACTAAGTTTATTATAACACCATTTTTTTATTTAGTAAAGCTGCAGATAATATTTTATAAGAAAGGTAGAATTATCTCAGAATAGTTGCTTGAAAATTATAAATATAGTATAATACCTAAAAGAGATTAAAGGGGTGAGCAAAATGTTAGCACTATCAACATTAAACAGTCAGCCTGTTCCCGGCTGGGCCATTAAATCAAATATAAATAACAGTAACTCCCAATCCAAAGATATTGATTTAGGATTAAATACTTCTGAGGACAAAAATAATCAGCATAATAGCTTTAATAATGCTGTTAATAATTCTTCCAGCTCTGCTGAAGGGCAGAACAAAAATCATGAAAATAAGAGTGAAAATTCTGCTGAAAATGAGTTTAGTGAATCAGAAAAGCGGGAAATAGAAAAATTAAAACGCAGAGATCGAGAAGTTAGAGCTCATGAGATGGCTCATCAGTCTGCAGGTGGTCAGTATGCTGGCTCAGCCTCTTAT
>JBKHDA010000026.1:0-28284 GCA_046541575.1 Halanaerobium sp.
TTTAGATATCTAGATAAAAAATAAGGAGGGTATTTAATTTATGAGTAATAATGGTGCTTTAGACAATTTATTTAAACTGCAGGAGAATAATACTGATGTGAAGACTGAGGTAATTGCTGGTTTTACAACTTTTATGACCATGGCCTATATTATTTTTGTTAACCCGTCAATTTTGAGTGATGCAGGTATGCCTTTTGATGGAGTATTTATTGCGACTATCATGGGTGCAATTTTAGGTACACTGGCAATGGCATTTTTGACTAATTATCCTTTTGCCCTGGCATCAGGAATGGGTCTTAATGCATTTTTTGCCTATTCTGTAGTTGTCGGAATGGGAGTTTCCTGGCAGACTGCTCTGGGAATCATATTCCTGGAAGGTATTATTTTTATTATTTTGAGTGTCACCCCTGTTAGAGAGATGATAGTTAATAGTATTCCAATGGCTTTAAAAACTGGTATTAGTACAGGTATCGGTTTATTTATTGCTTTTATTGGTCTGCAGAATGCCGGGATTGTTGTTCAGGATGATTCAACTTTAGTTGCAATGGGAAGTATTTTGACCGGATCAGGTCTGGTAGCTTTATTTGGACTTTTAGTTACCGGGATTCTGCATGCTAAAAGAATTAAGGGTGCTCTACTCTGGGGAATCCTGATTTCAACAGCATTTGGCTGGATTAATGGTGTTACACCTGCTTTTGATGGAGTAGTTGCCATGCCTCAGATGGCTGACTGGTCAGAAGTTTTATTCCAGCTGGATATTGGTGCTGCTCTAAACTTTGGTATGATGGGAGTATTACTTTCATTTCTCTTTGTTGATATGTTCGATACTGTAGGTACTTTAGTTGGAGTGAGTCAGCAGGCCGGTTACTTAGATGAAAATGGTGATTTACCAAAAGCCAGTCGGGCACTTTTAGCTGATGCTATTGGTACAACTGGTGGAGCTTTATTTGGAACCAGTACAGTAACTACTTACGTTGAGTCTGCTTCTGGTGTAGCAGAAGGTGGACGTACAGGCCTGACTGGAATAGTAGTTTCTATATTATTCTTTTTAGCTTTATTCTTTAGACCACTGATTGGAATAGTACCTGCTGCAGCAACAGCTCCTGCTTTAATTATTGTCGGTACAATGATGATGACCAATATCACAAAACTGGACTGGGATGATTTTACAGAAATTCTGCCCGCATTTATAGCAATGATTGCGATGCCTTTAACTTATTCAATTTCCAATGGTATTGCACTTGGATTTATCGTTTATCCTGTAATCAAGCTATTTACCGGTAAAGGTAAGGATGTACACTGGTTAGTATATTTACTGGGTATTATTTTTGTGTTCTATTTTGTAGTTCAGTAATTATAGATTATTTAATCAAAGCTGCAAATAAAAAGATTGAGCAATTCTGAATAAAAAAAGCAGGCCTTATAAATAAGAGCCTGCTTTTTCTGATTTAGCGATTTTGCTTTAACAATTATTCTTCCAGTTCATTTAATTCAAGCATTCTCTCATAACTTACTGCTCCAACAACCTTCTCTTCAATAATTCCATCTTCATTTAAAAAATAGCTTGCTGGAACACCTCTGACCAGATAATCTTGAGCTGTATTTTTATCAGTGTCTAAAAGAACAGAAAAATCGAGATCATTTTCTTTCATAAAGTTAACAGCTGTTGATTTTCCCTCTCCGACATTAACTGCTAAAATAACAACTTCTTCTCCATATTCTTCATGCAGTTTCTGCATATCCGGCATTTCCTGCCTGCAGGGAGGACACCAGCTGGCCCAGAAATTAAGAAAAACTTTTTGCCCGCGATAATCACTAAGACTGACTTCTTTGTCATCCATATTTTTTAGAGTAAAATCCGGAGCCTGCATGCCGACTTCTGTACCTACCTCTGCTGAAACTTCAGCAGTATTATTCTGAAAGTAGAAAAAAGAAGCACCCCCGACTACCAGAGCGACTATTAAAAATATTGAAATCTTTTTTTGCATTATTTATCCCTCCAATTTTAAATCAGTTTGATCTTATTAATAATTATATAAGTAAAACACTCAAATTTCCAGCTGGGTTTAAAAAAAGAAACATATTTAAATAAATAAGAGGGATTTTTTGAAATTCCTTGAATTATATAAGTGAGAGTAAAAAAATTAATAATTTTGGGGTGCCATCTGGCTGAGAGATATATTCAACCCTTAGAACCTGGTCTGGGTAATTCCAGTGTAGGGAAGCTGAAGAAAACATGTAACCTTCCCTAAATGGGAAGGTTTTTATTATGAGAGGAGTGATTTGATGAAAGCAGCTGTTGATATACAGTGTCTGCCTTTAGGAGTTTCAGATAAAGAAGAAATTTATGATTTAGTAGATAAGGCGATTGAGGTAATAAAAAAAGCAGGTCATAATTATACTGTAAGTGCTTTTTCTACAACAATTGAAGGAGATCTAGATGAGATATGGCCTACAGCTTTAAAAGCACATTTAGCAGTGCAGGAGGCTTCAGGTGATAATGTTATAAGCTATATTAAACTGGCAACCGGATCAGAGCTGGGTTCTACTAAAGAAAAATTAGAGCGTCAAAAAAGAGGTCAATAAATATGAATAATCTCAAAGAAAAATTTTTATATTATCTACCAGTTATTATATTTTTTATTCTCAGCTTAATTCTCTGGGAAATTATGATTCAGTTATTAAATGTGGAGAGCTGGATATTACCGGCTCCTACTGCTATATTTGCTGAAATCTTAAGAACTCGCTCACTTTTGTTGGAGCATTCTTTAAGAACATTATATGAATCAATATTTGGTTTAGGAATTTCAGCTGTTTCGGGTATTTTAGTAGGAACTGTAATCTTCAATTTTAAGATCTTAGAGAGAACCCTTTATCCTTTAATGGTCATTTCGCAGACAGTGCCGATTGTAGTTCTTATTCCATTATTTGTTATCTGGTTTGGCTTTGGACTGCTGCCAAAAATTTTGATCGTCATTCTTGCCTGTTTTTTTCCGGTTGCAGTCAATACAGTAGATGGACTTAATACAGCTGACCAGGATAAGATTGATTTATTGAAGGCAATGGGAGCTTCGAAATGGCAGACCTTTACAAAAGTTAGAATCCCGACTGCTCTGCCGATGATATTTAGTGGACTCAGAATTTCAGCAACCTATTCGGTGATGGCAGCAGTAGTGGCAGAATGGATGGGCAGTGATATTGGACTTGGAGTTTTTATTGTCCGCTCCTCCAATTCATATTTAACGGCAAGGGTATTTGCAGGTATAGTACTTGTTTCACTTTTTTCTATAATTTTGTTTCAATCAATTAGTCTGCTGGAAAAATTCTTAATTCCCTGGAGCAATAATGATAAGGAGGAAAACTACTAATGAAAAAATTAATTTTTATGATTTTAATTACTATGCTGCTTTTTACATCTTCTGCATCAGCTGAGGAAATAGATTTTCTGCTTGATTGGGTACCAAATACAAACCATACTGGTTTATTTGTGGCTGAGGAGATGGGCTGGTTTGCAGAAGAAGAGATTGAGGTTAATTTTATCCAGCCGGGTACCAATATGTCAGTAGAACAGGTTGTAGGTGCCGGGAGGGCTGATCTGGGCATTAGTTTTCAGGAATGGGTTACACCGGCCCGCATTCAGGGGGTGCCAATTGTATCACTGGCTGCAGTAATTCAGCATAATACATCTGGTTTTGCAGTTCTGGAAGAAAAAAATATTGAAAAACCGGCCGACCTATCCGGACTTGAATATGGCGGCTGGGGGATGGATATTGAAAAAGCAATTATCGAATCACTGGTAGAGGGCAGTGGTGGAGATTTTTCTGAAATAGAATTTGTTAATATCGGCAGTGGAGACTTACTTTCAATGCTGGACAGCAATAAATTTGATTTCACCTGGATTTTTTATGCTGCAGATGGAATTCAGGCAGAGATGAGAGACATTGATTTAAATATATTCATGTTAGCAGATTATCAGGAATATGTACCTGATTATTATACACCGGTTATTATAAGTTCTGCAGAAATGATAGACGAAAACCCAGAGCTTTTAAATAGTTTTATGCAGGTAGTTAAAAGAGGCTATGAATATGCAGCTGAAAATCCTGAAGAAGCTGCTGAAATACTTCATAAAAAAGCTCCCGAAAACAGTCTTGAGTTTTTAATTAAAAGCCAGAAGTGGCTCAGCCCCAGATATATTGATGATGCACCATACTGGGGACATCAAAAACTTGAAGTCTGGGAAGAATTTGCTGAATGGATGTATGAACAGGAATTGATTACTGAAAAATTTGAGGCTGAAAAGGCCTTTACCAATCAATTCTTAACTAACGAATAGATTAACAGTCGGCTCTATAATAGTCGAATATAAATGTGAAAGTTGTTGTAGTTTTTTTAAATTGCTTTTTAAACAAACTGTAAATATTAGGTGAAGAAAAGGGTGTAAAAATGAAGGAAGTTCTGCTTCAGATCAATGATATTAAATATGATTACAGAGAAAAGGGAGAGCTGCTGCCGGTTCTGACGGATATCAACCTTTCAATTTCAGAAGGGGAATTTGTCTGTATTATTGGTCCCAGTGGATGTGGGAAAACCACTCTCTTTAATATATTAGCTGGTTTAGAAAAACCGGATAAGGGGAAAATTATACTTGGTGATCAGGATATAACATGTACCAGAGGTCATATTGCCTATATGCCGCAGAAAGATCTTCTCTTCCCCTGGAGAACAATAATTGAAAATCTGCTGCTGGGGGTAGAAATTAATAAGGGTGATTTAAAAGCTGCCCGCAGAGAAGCGGAAGAATTGATTCCTTTATTTGGTTTGGAAGGTTTTGCTGAAAATTATCCGAATCAGTTATCAGGGGGAATGAGGCAGAGGGCTGCTCTTTTAAGAACTGTTTTAACTCACCACAGTATTCTGGCCTTAGATGAACCTTTTGGAGCTTTAGATGCACTGACCCGCACTAAAATGCAGAACTGGATATTGTCGATTCAGGAAAAGCTTAATAAAACCATTTTATTTATTACTCACGATATAGAAGAAGCTATTACCCTGGCAGATCGGGTTGTTGTTCTCAACGGAGCTCCCAGTACAATCACTAAAGTATTAAAGATAGAACTTCCTTATCCCAGAAGTAAAACTGACAGTAAATTTATTGAATATAAAGAGGAACTTTTAAAAAGACTATCAGATTCTGCATTCTGATAGTCTTTTTTCTGCAGACTGCTTTAATAATAGAGAGAGTTTTAGCTGATTTTTCTTTTCATTACTATAATCTATGATAAAATATAAATAAGAGAAAAATTGGGGTAATTATTAATTTTGATTTGTTGTAATAATTTAGAATAACACAATAGGAGGATAATTATGATTACAAAATCAACACTTAGGAATCCAGAATTAGCAGAAGAAGGCTGGCGTAAAATCCAGTGGGTAGCAGATAAAATGGATATTTTAAATGAAATTTTAAAAGAACATAAAGATTCACAACCGCTGGCAGGTAAAAAGGTAGCAATCTGCCTGCATTTAGAGGCAAAAACAGCCTATATGGCTTATGTGATCAGTCAGCTGGGGGCAGATGTGGCTATTGCGGGCAGCAATCCGCTTTCCACCCAGGATGATGTGGCAGCCGGGCTGGCAGCACATGGAGTTATGGTTCACAGCTGGTATGGCTCAACACCGGAAGAATATAAGGAACATTTAAATAAGGTTTTAAATATTGAGCCGGATTTAATTATTGATGATGGGGGAGATATGGTTGAGACTCTGCATACAGAGAGAAAAGAGCTTTTAGAAAATATTATTGGTGGAGCAGAAGAAACAACAACTGGAATTCACCGCCTGGAAGCAATGGAGGGTGACGGCACCCTGGCCTTTCCCATGATGGCAGTTAATGATGCAAAATGTAAATCGCTTTTCGATAACCGCTATGGTACCGGTCAGTCTGTCTGGGATGGTATTATGCGGACAACCAATCTGGTAGTTGCCGGTAAAACTGCAGTTGTTGCAGGATACGGCTGGTGTGGTAAAGGAGTTGCCATGAGAGCAAAGGGCCTCGGCGCCAGAGTAGTAGTAACTGAAATTGATCCGATCAAAGCCAGTGAAGCCTGGATGGACGGTTTTGAAGTGATGCCGATGCAGGAAGCCGCCAAAAAAGGTGACTTCTTTATTACAGTTACCGGATGTAAAGATGTAATTGCCGAAGAAGACTTAAAGGTCATGAAAGATGGAGCTATTTTATCAAATGCAGGCCATTTTGATGTAGAGGTATCCAAACCTGCCCTAAATAAGCTGGCTGCAGATGTTACAGAGGCTAGAGATAATATTAGAAAGTTTGAAATGGAAGATGGCCGCAAAATTTATCTACTGGCAGACGGCAGGCTTGTAAATCTGGCAGCAGCAGATGGTCATCCAGCAGAAATTATGGATATGACCTTCGCTCTGCAGTTATCTTCACTGCTTTATTTAAATCACAATCAGAATTTGGATGCCCAGGTTTATAATATACCTGATGATATCGACAATATGGTGGCAGAATATAAATTAAAATCTTTAGGAATAGAGATTGATCAGCTGACAGATGAGCAGGAAGCTTATATCAATAGCTGGGAAAATTAATATATAAGTACCAGGTACAAAACGGGCGTTTTGTACCTGGTTATAAAGAAATTATTCACTTGTACCTGGTACCAAAATCGATTTCGCGTACCCGGTACCTATAAATAAAGAGGTGTATTAATTGCAGAATATAGAAAAAGTGCAGAAGATTATTGACAATGTTGAAGAAGTAATTTTAGGTAAAAACAGGGTAATCAAACTTGCTCTGGCAGCAATGATGGCAGAAGGGCATATCTTATTTGAAGATGTACCTGGAGTTGGAAAAACAATTCTGGTTCGTTCCCTGGCCCGCTCGATTGGCTGCTCTTTTAAAAGAGTCCAGTTTACACCTGATCTTTTACCTTCAGATATTACAGGTGTTTCCATCTATAATCAAAAAACAAATGAATTTGAATTTAGAGAGGGACCAATTTTGTCCCAGGTAGTGCTGGCAGATGAGATAAATCGAGCCACCCCGCGGACTCAGTCTGCTCTCCTGGAAAGTATGGCAGAAAAACAGATTACAGTAGAAGGAATAAGCCGCAGACTTGCTGATCCCTTTATTGTGATGGCAACTCAGAACCCGATTGAATATGATGGGACCTTTCCCCTGCCTGAAGCACAGCTTGATCGTTTTTTAATCAGGCTGGAAATTGGTTATCCCGAATCAGCAGATGAAGAACAGATCTTAGAAAATCTGCAGCTGCAGCATCCGGTAGAAAAACTGGAGGCAGTAATGACTGATCAGGAATTTATTGAGCTGCAGTCTGACGTTAAAAAGGTTCATGTTGATCAGAAATTGAGAAAATATATTGTAGAATTAGTTAATCAGAGCCGCAAGCACAGTGATCTGGAACTGGGAGCCAGCCCCAGAGGGAGTATTGCCTTAATGAAGATGGCCCAGGCCTGGGCAGTAGTCAATGAGCGGGATTATATAATTCCAGATGACATTAAAGAAATTGCAGCATCTGTTCTGGCTCACCGCTTGATTATTAAATCTAAGAGCCGTTTAAGGGGTGCAGATAAAGAAAAGATTATTAACGAGATTGTCAAAAGAACCGAGGTGCCGGTAATTGATTAATTTTTTAGCTCTTGGTTTAGTAACCTACCTGGGAGGTGCAGTTTTACAGCGGACTATTTTATTTAAGCTGGCATATTTTTTCTTGCTTTTCCACTTTATAATTAAATTTTATCATTACAGTATTTTCAAAAACTTAAAAATTTCTCATCGACTTAAAAATGATCACTTTTTTTTAAATGAAAATATCGAAACAATAATTGAGGTTGAAAACAATAGTTTTCTGCCCATTCTCTGGCTCAAATTCGAAGAATATCTTCCAGGTAAGCTGACAACTCTGGACGAACAGCACTTAAGCTATTTTAAGGCGGGCGAAAAAAAGGAATGGCGTTTTCAGCTGAAGGCAAAAAAGCGGGGCCTTCACAAGATTGGTCCGCTGAGATGGGAAATGGGAGATTTTATGGGCTATCAGTTAACAAAGGGTGAGCTGGAGGAACTTGAAGTTTACATTTATCCTAAAATTATAGATTTAGAAGAGTTGGGACTTGCGTCCAGAATTCCCTTTGGCAATTCCAGGTGGCCGCAGCCAATCTATAAGGATCCCTACCGCAATGCAGGAATTAGAGAATACCAGCATTCTGATCGTTTAAATAAAATTCACTGGAAGGCCACAGCTAAAACTGGGGAGCTTAAATCACGCAAAAATGAATCAACAGTTTCTATTGATACAGCTTTAGTTTTAAACATGTCTCAGAATGACTATGGACTTAAATTTTTAGAAAGAAAGACCGAACTTGCTGTTACTGCAGCGGCTTCAATAGCTTATTACTTAAATCGAGCCGGCCACAGCTACAAATTTTTAAGCAATGCAGTTATTGTGGGCAGAGATAAGGAAGAATTTAAGGCCTATCAGGATCAGATTCTGGAAGAGAAAACAACAGCTGCAGAAAGCAGTACTGATTTTAAAAATTATTTAAAACTGCCTTCAGGAAGTGGAGATGGACATCTGCAGCAGCTGCTGGAGCTACTGGCCAGAGCTGAAATTTCAAAGTCAGATAATTTTCTCAATCTGCTGACTGAAGAGCTGGATTTAGGCTGGGGCGGAACCCTGATTATTTTTACAGAAAAGGATGACCAGGAATTAATGCAGGTAGTACAGAATCTGCTGCGCCGGGGATACAATATAAAAATTATGATTATGGGTGAGGAGCTTGTTCACAGAGAATATCAGCACAAACCATTTACAGCTCCACTTTCAATTCATCACCTGAGGCGGGAGCGTGACTTAAATGAAAGCGAGAGAATATAATTTTAAATACAGCTATCTTTATCCTTTTATGGGACTGCTCCTGTATTTTATCCTGTCTCTAATGTTTTTCTACTTATTTGAGGTTAAATTTGAATTTATGCAGCTGAATAATACATTATATCTACTGCTTTTTATGTTTTTAATTGAAGCGATTTTACATTCTAATGCAGCACTGGAAGTTAAAATTCCAGCCTTAACCTTTATTGTAGAGTTCGCAGTTTATCTGCTGGCAGTAATTGTTTTTAGCGGCCGCTATCAGGGACTTGACTCTATTTTCCGGCTTAATAATCTTGATCTCCTTGGCTTCTGGATTTTTAGTATTTTTATCTGGTATCAGACAGATGAGTTAAGCCGACTTTTCGAATATTTCCGTAAGGATTTTGATAAAATATATGACCGCTCAAGTGATAATTGGAATCTGGATGAATTTCGCCGCCTGCTTGACTATCCAATAATCTGGCCCAGACTAACTCAAAAAGTGAGCTGGCTTAATCTGCCGCTATTGATACTCTGGGCAGTGATGGGAGAAATGAATTCTTTTTATATCACCCTGACTATCCTATTTTTAATAATAGAAGTCTTTCTGCTGGCTCTGACTTATCTGGATAAAAAACGAGTAGATTGGAAGGTAAATCGGATTAAAGAATCACCGGCGATTAAGAGCGGCTGGCTTAGATATTTATTAATCTTTATTATTTCAGCACTGCTGCTGGCTTTTTTACTGCCGGCAAATTATCAGCCGCTGCCGATGGACCGGATTAACAGCTTTTTATCACAGAGGCTTGTTTTAACTGAAATGCCGGAGATGGAGCAGGGAGAAAATCAGTCGGGAAATTATGGCTCAGGAGAGATGCCGGAGGAGACAGAAGAGGAAGAATCACGTCTGATAGAAATATTATTTGTAGTGATTCAGATTGCTCTAACAGTAGTTTTTGGACTTTTATTTCTGGCTCTAATCTTATTTTTAATTAAATCTGAACTGACAAAAATTAAAAATTTACCTCAGTTTTTTAAAGCTTTTTACAGATTTTTAATTCAGGTTCTTCAGGATATTTTCAATACAGTTAAAGAAATCAATTTTAATTTAGGTTCCAGCTGGAAGCGGAGAAGAGAAAAAAAGAAGGATAAAAAAACGAGCAAAAAAGAGCTGAAGGATTTAAAAAATATTGATTTAATTGGAGAAAGCAATTCTATTATTATTAGAATTTACAATTCGCTTTTAAAACTGCTTTCCCTTAAAGGGATGGGCAAAGATCCAGCTGCAACTCCTTATGAGTACAGCTCCTACCTGCAGGATAAATATCAGGATTTAAAAGAAGAAATTAATAATTTGACTGATATTTTTGTAGAAAGCGCTTACAGTGATCATTCACTGGGAGAGAATGCTGTTAAAGCTGCAAAATCAATCTGGAAGATCTTAAAGAAGAAAATTTAGCTGTAGCTGGAGATGCCTATTATTTTTAATAAACTGATTTAAATATATATATTCAACTATTTAGCTCCCAGGTTTTAGTGGGAGCTTTTCTGATTTAAAGAGCAAAAAATTAATTAGTGTAATTTTTTTCTTGTAAAATTGCTTTTTAGTTTAATAATTGTTAAAATAAAGTCAGAAAATAAAAGTGGAGTGATAAAAATGAAGGGTAACATAATGGAACTTAAAGATGAAGAACAGATTATTGAAGTTCTAAAAGCTCTGGGTTCAGAATCCAGAATGAAAATTATTGAAGTTTTACAGAATGAAGATATGAATTTAAATCAGATTTCTGAATTTATAAATATGCCGGCTTCTTCAGTCACGGTAAATATTAAAAAGCTGGAAAAAGCCGGATTAATTGAAACTGAATATAAACCGGGTAATCACGGGTCCCAAAAAATATGCAGTTTAAACTATGATAAAATATTAATTAACCTGCCCGGTAATAGAGAGTTAAAAGATAAAAACTTAATTGAAACATCAATGCCGATTGGGAATTATAAGGATTTTGAGGTCAGCCCAACCTGCGGCCTGGCTTCAGAAAAAGCAGTGATTGGTGAGTTAGATGATGTTAAATCATTTCTGCATCCTGAACATATACATGCTCAGATACTCTGGTTTGGCAGGGGTTATGTTAAATATGTTTTCCCAAATAATCTGCCGAGCAATTCTCAGGCAACCAAGCTGGAATTAAGCATGGAAATCTGTTCAGAGACTTCGGACTACAATGAAGACTGGCCATCTGATATCTCTGTCTGGATCAATGGAGTTGAAATTGGTGTCTGGACTTCTCCTGGAGATTTTGGAGAGAAAAGAGGTATTTTAAATCCGGACTGGTGGTATTTTGGTCAGACTCAGCATGGTTTATTAAAAATTTGGCAGGTAACAGAAGAAGGCACCTTTATTGACGGCAATCAGATTTCCGATATTACTTTAGCTGATATAAACATCGAAAAAGAAGATTTTATTAATATTAAAATTGGTGTTAAAGAAGATGCCCGCAATGTAGGTGGAGTTAATCTTTTCGGAAAAAAATTTGGTAACTACAGACAGGATATTATTCTCAGATATAGATATAAATTCAATGATTAATAAATTAAATTAAAAAAAATTAAAATAAATGCAGGAATTTTTAACTGAGCGGAGAATATAATTAATAGAGCCAAATAGTCAGCTGCATTTTTTATGTGCTTTAATTCAATAAACATTAAACTAAAGCATTGATAAATAAATTAAAGAATATTTTTTTAAAAAAGAATAGTCTCAATATTAAAAATCTGCAATTTACTCTATTATCTTTGCTTGATATAAATTTTAATTTGTTATGAATAAAAAGAGAGGCGGTACAGATGAGAAAATTACTGCAAAAATTGAATCAAAATTGGGAAATAAAAAAAGATGCTGATAATATTGGGGTTCAAAAAAAGTGGTATGTCAGTAAATTTGAGCAGGCTAAAAGTGTTGATGTTTCTCTGCCCTGGCAGTGTTATGGCAAAGATTTTATAAATTATACAGGCTATCTCTGGTATCAAAAGACTTTTGAGTTGAGTTCTGATCTGCTTAATAGCCAGGAAGAGATATTAATAGAATTTGAAGCTGTTGATTATATAGCAGATGTCTGGCTAAATGGTAATTATTTAGGTAAACATGAAGGGGGATATATATCCTTTCAATTCAAAATTACAGAGTATTTAAAATTTAAGCAAAATAATATTTTAACAGTTAGGGTCTTTGATCCAGAACATAATGAAGAAATACCACATGGAAAACAGGGAAGCTGGTATACCAGAGTAAGTGGTATCTGGCAGGATGTTAATCTTAAAAAAATATCTTCAAATCATATTAAAAATGCTTATTTTGAAACAGATATTGATAATCATCAACTATCAGTGAAATTAGATATTGAAAAACAGAGTCAGGAAAATAATGACATTATAAATTTAAAAATATTTTCACCTGTTGAAAAAGAAAAAGTTATCAAAGAAGTTCAAGTTGATTACAGTGCTCAGTCAGATATAACTGTCAAAATTGAGGAACCTTATTTATGGTCACCTGCTGAGCCCAATTTATATGATATTGAAATCGAATTAATTCAGAATAATAAGATAGTAGATAGATATACTGATTATTTTGGAATGAGAAAGATTGAGGTCAAAAATGGAAAGATATTCCTAAATAACGAAGAGCTATTTATTCGTGGTGCTCTCGACCAGGCTTTTTGGCCGGAGAAAATTTATAAACCTAAAAATAGGGAAGCTATAATTGATGAGATAGAAAAAGCAAAGGCAATGGGCTTTAATCTTTTGAGAAAACACATAAAAACACCTCTCCCTGAATATTTAGAACTGGCTGATAGGATGGGAATTTTAATCTGGCAGGAAGCACCAAATTACAGTAAATGGAATAAACAGGCGCGAGAAAGATTTAAAAAAGAATATACAGCCATGGTTCAGCGTGATTATAACCATCCTTCAATCATTATCTGGAGTATTTATAATGAGGAGTGGGGCTTAGAATGGGATCTCAAAAATGATGTTGAAAAACAGCAGTGGGTATCTGAATTTTATGACTATGCTAAAGATCTGGATAATACAAGAATTATCTGTGATAACTCCGGCTGGGCTCATGTAAAAACAGATATTAATGATTATCACAGGTATTTTGCTACTCCAGAAAATAGTGCTGAATGGAGCCAGGATTTAGATTCTCTGCTTTCTTCCCCATCTGAAAATTTTGTTGAAGGATATGAAGCTGATCAGGAGCCAATAATTATGTCTGAATTTGGAATGTGGGGGCTGCCGGATTACAGCAGTTTAATCTCACAATATAAGGAATTGCCTGAATGGTTTAATGGAAGTGCAGTTATTTTTGATGAAGATTTTAAAATACCAAAAACTCTAGAAATTAATTTTGATAAATACAGGCTTGGTAAAATTTTCAGGGATTATGATCAACTTGCTGCAGCCAGTCAAAAAAGAGAATTTGTCGGTGTTAAATATCAAATTGAAGAAATGAGAAAACGCAAGGATAAAGGTCTGGGAGGCTATGTCGTTACAGAGTTAACAGATATTGAATGGGAAACCAATGGCTTTTTAGATTATTTTAGAAATTATAAATATGATCTGGATTTAATTAGAGAGTTTAACAGTGAACTAATTCTCAGTTTTGATATAGAAAAAAGAAAATTGTGGAGCGGACAGAAATTAGAATTCACTCCCTATATCATCAATGATCAGCCAGTAGAGCTGGAGGCTAAATTAATAATTAAATTTGATGGAAAATTATTTAGTGAAGAAAAAGTTGTGATTGAAAAAAATTCAAGCAATAAACTAGAAAAAATGGAGATTGTAACTTCTGAATTAAATCAGACTAAATATACTGATCTGGAAATTCAATTAATTAAGGATGATCGGGTTATAGCTCGGAATAAAGAAGAAATATTAATTGCAGGCAGAGGACTTATAGATAATGAAAAGCAGAAATGTCTGGAAAATAAAACAGCTGACGATTTTCTAATAACAACTAAACTGGATGAAGATGTACTCAACCAGGTCTGGCAGGGTAAATCAGCATTATTTTTAGCTGAAAAAGGAGAAGAAATTGCTGATAAAAGTCTTTTTAATTTCAAAAAATTAAAAAGAGGAGAAAGCTGGGATAAAGCTGCATCCTATCACTTTATTAATAATAATAAACTGGGCGGTAATTTAATAGATAAAATTTCTACCTGGGAATTAAAAAATATTTACCCTGATTATACAATTACTAATCTTGAAGATTTATACTCTGAAGATATTCTATCTGGCTATTTTTCAGGTTGGCTTGGAAGAGTTGGAGCAACAACTCTAATTGTTAATTATGGAAAAGCTAAGATTATCATAACTACTTTAAAACTAGAGCAGCTTTATACTGTTGATCCAATAGCAACACTATTATTTAATGAACTGTTTAATTTGTTAAAGGAGGAGGGATAAGTAAAAAAATCAAAAAGTTTAATCTTAGTTTGAATTAACTCAATTAAAAAAGGAGGCTTTTATTAATGAAATTAAACAAAGTGTTAATTGGATTTTTAGTTATAGTTCTGGCTTTATTTTTGGGGATGCAGAATGTTGGAGCAGAGGAAGTAGAAATAGAATACTGGAATCTCTTTACTGGTGGAGACGGAGAATTTATGGATGAGTTAGTTGAAAAATTTAATGAGGAGCATGAGGATATTAAGGTTAATTCAACTACTCTAGAATGGAATGATTATTATACAGGTTTATTAACAGGTGTGGCTTCAGGAGAAGGACCTGATGTTGCAATTTCTCATATTTCCAGACTTCCTGATTTAGTTAATCAGGGTATTTTAACACCAATTGATGATGATGCAGATATGGTTGATTTAAATTGGGATGATTATGATCAGAACCTAACTGAAGAAACTGTTTTTGATGGTGATCATTATGCTCTTCCTTTAGATTCTCACTTTAATGTTTTTTGGTACCATGAGGATTATTTTGAGGAAGCTGGACTGCTTGATGAAGATGGCAATCCAGATCTTGGTTCAAGCCCTGAAGAATTTGTTGAAGCAATGGAAAAAGTTGTAGAAGAAACAGATGCTGAATACAGTCTTACCTATGCTAATTCACAGCCGGATTTTGACTTAAATAGAAGCTGGTGGGGTTTTTATAATCAAATGCAGGGTGAAATCGAAATTGAAAATAGCACTGTAAATATGGATTTAGAAAAATCTACAGAGATTCTAGAACTATTTTCTCAATTAAGAGAAGATGAAATTGTACCCAGAGTTAATTATGAGGAAGCAGTTAATTTATTCCAGGATGGTAGAGCAGCAGCTTCTATAAATGGTGTCTGGACTGCTGGAATCTTTTCTGAAGTTGATACTATTAAAGCTGCCAGTGTTCCTCAGATATTTGATTCTCCTGGTTCATGGGGTGATTCTCATGCTTTTGTTCTACCATATAATGAGACAGCAAGTGCGGAAGAAAGAGAAGCAGCCATGTTATTTGCTAAGTTTATAACTGAAGAAGGTCTTCACTGGGCTCAGGCAGGTCATGTTCCCAGTAAACTTAGTATCAGAGAATTGGATGAGTTTAATGAACTGCCATTTAGAGAAACTCTAAACAAAGCAGTCGAGGATGTTGCTTATGAAAATATTGGAGAACACACCTGGGTATTAAGAGATATTTTAACTGAAGAAATTGCAAATATGTTAAATGATGATTCTATTTCTGCAGAAGAAACATCTGAAATTATAAAAAGACAATTAGAGGCAGAATTACAATAAAAGCTGGAAGTAGAATTATAATTATAATTTCGAAATGCAGTCAATAGTTTTAATTTAAACTAAATCTTAAAGATGGGGTGCAGCTGGCCCCATCTTTAAGTAAATTAATAGCATAAGGGGTTTTAAAAATGGATTATATCAAAGGATTATATAGGAGGCTTAAAAATTCAGATTCTTTAGCAGCATTTTTGTTTTTGCTGCCTTTTACATTGATTTATATTGCGTTTTTAATTTATCCAGCAATTCGAGGATTTTATATGAGCTTACACAAATGGACTATTATTAGAAAAATGGATTTTATAAAATTTGATAATTATACAAGGTTATTTAATAACCCTTCTTTCTGGGGAGCAGTTCGTAACACTTTGTTTTTTGTTGCAGTTTCCACACCGGCAATTGTTATTTTTGGTTTAATACTGGCACTGATTTGTAACAGTAAACTAAAAGGTAATATAGTTTTAAAAACTACCTTCTTTTTACCCTATGTACTTTCAGTATCAATAATTTCAACAGTAATGGTTTATTTTTTTCAAACACACTCAGGTTTTATAAACACCTTTTTAGTTAACATAGGAATTCCGAGAGTAGACTGGCTGGGGAGCAGACCACTAGCCTGGTTTGTCTTAGTTTTTGCTACACTCTGGTGGACAGTAGGATTTAATATGATATTATTTTTGTCATCTCTGCAGGATATACCTGAAAGTTATTATGAAGCTGCCAGAGTAGATGGAGCCAGTAGATCGGTAATTTTCTGGAAGATTACTTTACCACTTTTAGAGCCTATTACCTGGACAATTGTTTTATTACAGATAATTTTTTCAGCTAAAGTCTTTGCCCAGGTCAGGTTAATAACTGGTGGGGGCCCGGGAAGCTCAACAAGGTCACTGGTTCAATATTTATATCAGGAAGGTTTTAGTAAAAATAATCTGGGTTATGCTTCAGCAATTTCTGTAGTTTTTCTAGTAGCTTTAATGATTTTCAGTATTGTATTTCAGTATGTAAAGAATAGGAGGCTAGAAAACCATGGATAATAATGATTCTAAGTCTGTCAACCTGGTTAAATATTTAATTTCATATGGTCTGGCAGCTATCTGGATACTTCCAATATTATGGATGTTTTTTGTTTCGATTAGCAGTGAGGGAAAAGCAGTTAATAATGTTTTTGACTGGTTTTTACCTCCTTATAATATAGAAAGTTATTTTGAGATATTAAATGGAACATATATGTTGAGATGGATTTTTAATAGTTTTATTGTTGCTTTTTCAGTGACTATAATCGTTTTAATTTTAACTTCTATGGTAGCTTTTGCAATTTCGATTATCGGTTTTAAATATAAAGAATTTGTATTTATGTTTTTTATAATCGGTATGTTAGTTCCTATTGAAGCCAATGTTATACCACTATTTAATATTGCTCAGAGTCTGGGCATCATGAATTCCTATATTGGTTTAATGCTGCCGATGATAGCTTTACCGTTAGGAGTTATTATTCTGCGCAACTTTTTCGATTCAATACCGAAAAGTTTAATCGAAAGTGCCCAGATAGATGGCTGTGGCTGGATTAGAATGTATGCTCAGATAGTATTACCTCTTTCTAAAGCAGCAGTTGCGGCAGTTGGCATTTTCACTTTTATAACTACCTGGAACAACTATTTGTGGGCTTTAATTGTTACTACACGGGAACCAATGTATACGATTCCTGTTGGTATTCCAACCTTTCTGGATGTTTTGAGGCCAGATTATGTAATCCCGATGACTGTTAATATGGTTGCTGCACTACCGGCAATTATTATCTTTTTAGTTTTCCAGAAGCAGATTATTGCAGGCTTAAAGATGAGTGGTATCAAAGGATAATAAGTACAAAATATAATCAAAATATGAAGTGTAATTATTTTTAAAAATATATTAGTTATTTTGAGGAGGAAAAAATGGGAAATAAAATACCGAGACCGGAACATCCAAAACCACAGTTTAAAAGAAAAAACTGGCAGAACTTAAATGGTCAGTGGAACTTTGCCTTTGATGATCAAAATCAGGGTGAAAAAAATAAGTGGTATCAGAAAAATAAGCTGGAAAAGACAATAACTGTTCCTTTTAGTTTTGAAACTGAGGCCAGCGGTATTGCTGATAGAAGTGAACACAATCATATCTGGTATCAGAGAAGCTTCAAAGTTGAGGCAGAAGCAGGGAAAAAGGTAATTTTAAATTTTGGGGCTGCTGATTATCTGACCAAAGTCTGGATCAACGGCAGTTTTGCCGGCAGCCACACAGGTGCTTATGATTCTTTTAGCTTTGATATCAGCGACTTTGTGGATTATCAGTCAGAAAATAATATTGTAGTAAAAGTTGAAGATTCACGTTCAAAAGCTCAGCCAAGAGGGAAGCAGACCTATAAGGAGGATAATTTCCTCTGCTGGTATACCAGAACTACAGGAATCTGGCAGACTGTCTGGCTGGAGTTTATGGACCGGCAGCTTCAGTTTGAAAAAATTAAGATCACTCCGGATATAGAGCAAAAAGAAGTTGAACTGGAATACAGTTTTAAAGCTGCCGATTTTGAAGCTGGAGAATATAAGCTCTTAAGCAGGATTATCTTTGAAGGTGAGCTGGTCAATAAATTTGAGTTTGAAATAAGCAAAAAAAATCACAGTTATAAAATCAACCTTGCAGAAAATAATAATCAGCTTAAACTCTGGTCACCTGAGCAGCCGAACTTATATGATCTGGAAATGGTAGTTTACAGAGATCAGCAGGCTGTAGATCAGGTTGAATCCTATTTTGGAATGAGAAAGATTTCTATTGAGGAAGATAAGATATTGTTGAATAATCAAGTTCTTTATCAAAAATTAATACTTGATCAGGGCTACTGGCCGGAAAGTCTGCTTACCCCACCTTCTGATCAGGCACTAAAAAAAGATGTTGAACTGATTAAAAAAATGGGCTTTAATGGGGCCCGCAAACATCAAAAAATAGAAGATGACCGCTTTTATTACTGGGCTGATAAGCTGGGACTTTTAGTCTGGGCAGAAATAGGGGCAGCCTATGAATATAATGATCAGGCGGTTGAAGAATTCAGCACTCAGTGGCTGCAGGTAGTTCAGGATTTATATAATCATCCTTCAATAATCTGCTGGGTTCCCTTTAATGAATCCTGGGGAATTGAAGAGGTCAGCCATAATAAAAAACAGCAGAACTTTACTGAAAGCATTTATTATTTAACAAAAAGCATTGATACGATGAGGCCGGTGATTGCCAATGACGGCTGGGAACATACTATTTCAGATATAATTACCTTTCATGATTATGTTGAAAGTGCTGATAAGCTTCGAGAAACATATGTTGAAGACATAGATCAACTGCTGCAGAACAAAAAGGTCTTTAATGATCAGGAATATATTGATGGTGGTAAGCTTATAATGGCCGATAATTATCAATATCAGGGACAGCCAATAATCTTCAGTGAATTTGGAGGTGTAGCTTTCCAGAACAAAGAAGGCTGGGGTTATGGTGAACATGTTGAAAGCAAAGAGGAATTGAGCCGTAGAATTAATCAGCTGATGGAAATTATCAGAGATGCTGATTATTTTGAGGGTTACTGCTATACACAGCTGACCGATGTTGAGCAGGAGAAAAATGGTCTTTTAGATGAAAATAGAGAATTTAAATTGGATTTAGCAAAAATCATTGAATTTAACCAAATAGTTGATCAGTAAATTAAAAATATATTCCTTAACCCCCTTAATGAACTATGGTATACCCCCTTAGGTTCTTAAGGGGGCTAAAAAGTAATCATTTTGAGAATATTATTGAATAGTCTAAAAATTTATGCTAAAATATTATTGTAAGTAAAATATTTATTAATTAAATTCTATTTGAAGCTCTAAAAGGTTTTAAATAGAAAAATATTTTTTTCTTAAAACGTTTTAAAGAAAACCTTTTAGTGAGAGGGGGTGACTTTAGCTCTACTTATTTTGGATTTTAAAAAAAGAAATGGGAGGGAATTATTTTGAAAAAAACATTAATAATTACTTTAACACTTATTTTTGCTCTGTCTTTGTCAATGACTGCTGCAGCTGAAGAAATTACTGTCTGGGGCTGGGGAGTATATCCTGACACTTTAGAAGTGTTGGCTGAACGTTTTGAAGAAGAAAATCCAGACCATACAGTTAATGTAGAGTCAATTGGTTGGGATGATATGGTACCAAGACTGCAGTCTGCGATGTCAGCTGGTTCAGGCGGCCCTGATCTGGCAACAGTTAACTTAGGTACTCATATAGCAAGTTTTGCAGATCTTGGTGGTTTAACAGATATTTCTGAATATGTTGATCCAATGGCTGATGAATTTACTGATGCAGCTTATGCTGGTGCAAGATATCAGGATAAAACCTATGGTATACCGGCTGATATTGGCCCTTATACTATGTTCTATAGAGCTGATATTTTTGAAGAAGCTGGTGTGGATCCAGAAAGTATCGAAACCTGGGATGATTATATTGAAGCCGGAAAAACGATTACTGAAGAAACAGATGCGAAAATGCTTCCCTGGCCTACAACTCACTATGAGCTGGGTAACTGGAATTTCGAGCCAGCTTTAAGAGCTGCTGGAGGAAATTTCTTTGATAAGCAGGGAGAACCAATTGTTGATAAGCTTTCTATAAATTATAAAGTTTTAGAAGTTATGCAGGAGATTACAGATTCCGAGATTGGACTGGAAGTAACACCATGGTCAACACCATGGAATGCTGCTCTTCAGAATGGTGAAGTTGCAACTGTTTTAGCAGGTGGCTGGTTTGTTGGTAATATTACTGAAATTGCCCCTGATACATCCGGAGACTGGAGAGTAATGCAGGCACCTAACTTTACACCAAAGGCAACAGGATCAATGGGTGGTACTGCAATGGTTGTTCCTTCGATGTCTGATAATGTAGAGCTTGCAGTCGAATTTGCCGAGTATGTACTGGCTACAGAAGAAGGTACAGAATTCTTATTCCAGGATGCTGGAGTAATGCCAGCTTATAGACCTGTATTTGAAACTGAGGCATTTAAAGAAGAAATGGACTTCTTTGGTGGACAGCAGGTATGGCAGAAACTGGCAGAAATCAGTGAAAAAGAAATAGCAACCTGGAATGCAACACCATATTCTACTCAGGCTTTTGGTACAGAAGGTGCACCGATTAACCTGCAGTTAACCAAAATTTTAACTGATGATGTTGAGTTAGATGAAGGATTAGAAGAGGCACAAAAAGAACTTGAAGATTTAATGGATTAAATAAAATAATTTTAAAGCAGGGTCATTAATGACCCTGCTTTAATTTAAAGGATGGTGAGTAATCATTGAAAAATAAAAACACCTGGCAGAGGATTAAAGATAATCGTTATTTTTATTACTTTTTAGTCCCTTTTCTCTTATTTTTTTCTATTTTTATGTTTTTTCCAATTTTATTTTCTTTTTATATGAGTTTACACCGCTGGGGCGGACTTGGGCAGGCTACTTTTTCAGGTTTGAGAAATTATATTAGAATTTTTACTGATTCAACCTTTCATACTGCTTTAAAAAATACAACATTTATGTGGCTGACAAGTACACCACTGATTTTAGGTTTTGCCTTAATTTTAGCTGTTATGCTTAATCAAAAGAAAGTAAAATTTCTAAAGTATTTTAGAGTCGGCTATTTTATGCCATTTGTAACTTCTACAGTTGTAGTAGGTGTTATCTTTACAATATTATTAGATAGTTCTTTTGGACTTGTCAACTTTTTTATTGAAAGTATTGGCTTTGAAAAGATTCCATTTCTGACAAGTACCACCTGGTCTAAAATTTCTATAGTTATTGTTCTGACCTGGCGCTGGGTTGGCTATAATACAATAATTATGCTGGCTGGACTGCAGAATATACCTGAAACATTATATTCTGCCGCAGATATTGATGGAGGAACTACATTTCAGAAATTTTTCTATATTACTGTACCAATAATGAAACCAATAATTTTATTCACCTTTATCTTATCAACAATAGGTTCTTTTCAGATTTTTACCGAACCTTATATTATGACAGGTGGAGGGCCAATGCAGTCTTCACTTTCTGTTGTCCAGTATTTATATAATTCTGGTTTCCAGCAGTTTAGAATGGGTTATGCTTCGGCATTATCTTATGTATTATTTGCTATCATATTTGTGGCTTCATATTTTCAGATTAAGATTGGTTCCGGAGAGGAGGGGATTTAAACAATGTTTAAAAAAGAAAATATTTCTACTTATATTTTTTATATATTATTGATAATTGGTGTAGTTGTTTCTCTACTCCCTTTTGTCTGGATGATCACCTCATCTTTTAAGAGCCTGGCTGAAATATCAGAATATCCACCCAGTTTAATGCCTGATAGTGTTATGTGGAATAATTATATTGATGTCTTTGATACACTTCCCTATGGGAGGAATCTATTTAATTCTTTCTTTGTAGCAATAATGTATACTTTTTTTGGTGTTTTTATTTCTGCAACTGGAGGCTATGCTCTTTCAAAGTATAGAGAGGCACCCGGGAGGAAGATTTTCTTTGCTGTTATTTTATCAACGATGATGATCCCAATGCAGGTGCTGGCAATTCCATTATATATTATGATGGCCAGAATCGGCTGGATTAATTCCTATCCTGCCCTAATTTTACCTTTTGCGGCCCAGGGTTTCGGGATTTTTATGCTTAAACAGTATATTGATGGTATTCCAGATGATTTAATTGAAGCAGCCAGAATTGATGGCTGTGGAGAATTCAGGATATTTTTTCAAATTATTTTTCCGGTAATCAAACCTGCAGTGGCAGCCCTGGGTACAATTTATTTTATGAATAATTATAACCTGTTTTTCTGGCCGCTGATAGTAACCAACAAATCGATTATGTATACAGTACCAGTTGCTATTGCCCAGCTTCAGGGTCAGCAGTTTGGAATTCCTCTGCACCACATCATGGCAGCAGCAACTATGTCCACTGCACCGCTGATAATTATCTTCTTATATTTCCAGAAGTATATTATTTCCGGTATCACTATGGGAGCTTTAAAAGGATAAATGATTGGGCTTCAATTGTTGAAAAGGGATGAAGATATAATTAACTGATTGCATTTAATTGATACGGGCAATAATTGGATCAGTTTAAGAGAAAGGAGTGCCAAAATGGAAAAAAACATAGATAAAATTTTAAAAGAACTGTCATTGAAGGAAAAAGCCTCCCTGCTTTCAGGTGGGGATATCTGGCAGACAGAGGCAGTTGAAAGACTGGATATTCCATCAATATTTTTAGTTGACGGCCCACATGGAGTTCGCTATGTTGCTGACCGCCATCATGCTGATCCGGCCAAAAAAGCTACCTGTTTTCCGACAGCTGTTAATCTGGCAGCAAGCTGGGATTTAGATCTAATAAAAAAAGTTGCTTCTGCCCTGGCCGAAGAAGCAAAGGCCCGGGAAGTTGATGTACTTTTAGGCCCGGGAATTAACATCAAGCGCTCACCCCTTGGAGGTCGTAATTTTGAATATTTTTCTGAAGATCCATTTTTAAGTGCGAGGCTGGCAGTAGAGTTTATTAAAACAGTTCAAAAAAATGGAATTGGAACTTCTCTCAAACATTATACCGCCAATAATCAGGAGTATAAGCGTTTTTCTATTGATGCCCGGATAGACGAACGACCTTTAAGAGAAATTTACCTGGCAGCATTCGAAAAAGCTGTCAAAGAGGCCAATCCCTGGACAGTGATGGCAGCCTATAATCAGATTAATGGTGATTTTGCGACTGAAAATGATTATCTGCTGCAGGATATACTGCGGGATGAATGGGGCTATGATAATTTAGTTGTTTCTGACTGGTGGGCTGTACATGATCGGGTTAAGGCTTTAAAAGCAGGACTTGATCTGGAAATGCCCGGCTCGGATCCGGTCAATGATCAAAAAATTGTGGATGCTGTTCAGGCAGGAGAATTAAAAGAAGAAGTGCTTGATCAATCTCTTAGAAGAATTTTAGATTTAATATTAAAAGCTATAGAGACTGAAAAAGAAGAACAGGATCTTCCGGCAGCAGAGCATCATCAGCTGGCAAAAGAAATTGCTGGAGAAACAATAGTTCTGCTTAAAAATCAGGGAGATCTGCTGCCGCTGACAGAAGCAAAATTAGATGATAAAGAATCGCTTTTAGTAGTCGGTGAGCTGGCCCAAAAGCCCCGCTATCAGGGTATTGGAAGCTCCCAGGTTAATCCGACCAGATTGGATAATCACTTAGAGGCTTTAGAAGATAAATTTTCAGAGCAGCTGGAAGTACACTATACACCAGGCTACAGCTCTGAGGCTGAAGCTGAAGAAAATGAAAATTTAAAAGAAAAAGCTTTAAGAGAAGCCGAAAATAAGGATTATGTAATTATTTATGCCGGTTTACCTGATAAGGTAGAGGCTGAGGGGTATGACCGTGATGATCTGCAGATTCCACCAGAGCAGAATCAGCTGGTTAAAGAACTGGCAGCGGTTAATCCCAATATAATTGTTATTTTAAATAACGGCTCAGCTGTTGACCTGAGCCAGTGGATTGACCGAGTTTCTGCAGTTATAGAAGCTGGTCTGCCCGGACAGGCAGGCGCTTTAGCTCTGGCTGAGATCATTGCTGGTGAGATAAATCCTTCTGCAAAACTAACAGAAAGCTATCCTCTTAAATTAGAGGATAACCCATCTTATCTTAATTTCCCCGGCAGTGGCGGCAGTGTGCGCTACAGTGAGGGAATCTATGTCGGCTACCGTTATTATGACAAAAAGAAAATGGATCTTCTTTTCCCCTTTGGTTTTGGATTATCTTATACAGAATTTGCCTACAGAGCTCTGGAGGCACCTGATTATTTAGCAGAGGGAGAAAAGTTAAAGCTTAAGGTTTTAATTGAAAATACCGGCCAGTTTAAAGGGAAGGAAATAGTACAGCTCTATATTTCTCAGCAGAATCCGAGTCTGGACAGGCCGCCAAAAGAACTTAAAGGATTTGGTAAGCTTGAGCTGGAGCCCGGAGAAAAGGAGTGGCTGGAGCTTGAGCTTGACTATCAGGATCTTGCTTATTATCATCCGGAAGAAGGCTGGATTGTAGAATCTGATCATTTCAAAATTATGCTTGCCTCTTCTTCGCGTGATATTAAATTCACCGAAGAAATAAAGGTTGAAAGTTCATTTGTACTTAAAAAATTAACCAGAAAAACGCCTTTTGAAGACTGGCTTGCCGATCCATTGGGCGAAAAAGCAGTGACAGAAGTTTTAAGTCAAAATCAGATTGAAGAAATTGGTTTCTTTAAAGCCTGGCCGCTTTACAGGCTGCATTTCTTTGCTGCAGATCAGGTCAGCTTAGAAGAAATTGAAGAGATTGTAGATATTTATCAGGATTTATAAAAAAATCTGCTCAGCAGATCAAAATTAAAATAAATTGGAGTTGAGCTGGAAATTATTTTTCAGCTCGACTCTGTTAAGAAAAATAATTAAATGAGGTGAGTTAAATGAGAGAATGGGAAGATCCAAAGACTTTTGCTGTTAATAAGCGCCTCCCCCATGCAAATCGTATTTTCTTTTTAGATCAAAAAACATTAAATGATTACAATTACCTCTCTTTAAATGGGGAATGGGATTTTAAATACCTGCCAAATCACAATACATATCAGCAGGACTTTTATCGAGAAGATTTTTCTACAGCAGACTGGGATCAGATTACTGTGCCTTCTAACTGGCAGCTTGAGGGTTATGATCGTCCGCATTATACAAATGTTAATTATCCTTTTCCGGTTGATCCCCCCAGAGTTCCTTCTGAGAATCCAGCCGGTCTTTACAGAAGGGAATTTTATCTGAGCCCTGAACTGGAAGCTGCACAAAATATTATTCGTTTTGAAGGAGTTGATTCTGCTTTTTATCTCTGGCTAAATGGGGAATATATAGGCTACAGTCAGGGCAGCAGGCTGGCAGCGGAATTTGATTTAAGTGATCATTTAAATTATGGTGGAGACAATATTCTGGCAGTTAAAGTTATTAAGTGGTCAGATGGAAGCTATTTAGAAGATCAGGATATGTGGTGGCTGAGCGGGATTTATCGTGATGTTTATTTATATTCTCAGCCATTTTTCCAGATCGAAGATTTTAAAATTGAAAGTGAGTTTAAAAGAAAACAGGAACTGGGTGTTTTAAACTGTGGTATGGAAGTGCTTTCCTACCAGAAGTATATTCCTGAGGGCGGAAAAATAAAGCTGGATTTATATGATCAGGGAGTAAAGGCTGCAGAAAAAACAATTGAACTGCCTGAGCTGAAAAAGCAGAGGCTGAATAATTTTAAGACAGAGCTGGAGATTGCCGACCCTGTACCCTGGTCAGCAGAAAATCCCTATCTTTATCAATTAGAGCTTAAACTGCTGAATCCTAAAGGCGAAAAAATTCAGACTATCAGACAGAAGGTAGCTTTTAGAACAGTTGAAATCCGAGATGCTCAGCTGCTAGTTAATGGGAAAGCTGTAATGATCAGAGGTGTCAACAGGCATGATTTTGATCCGGAACTGGGGCGAACAGTCAGCAGAGATAAAATGGAAGAGGATATTTTATTAATGAAAAAGCATAATATTAATGCTGTCCGCACAGCTCACTATCCAAACCATCCTTATTTTTATGAACTCTGTGATAAATATGGTCTATATGTGCTGGCTGAGACCGATATAGAATGCCACGGCATGGAGCCAGTTGGACGCTGGGATGAGCTGGCTGATTCTGAGGACTGGAGAGCAGCATTTTTAGATCGGATGGAAAGAATGGTTGAACACTACAAAAATCACCCTTCAATTATTATCTGGTCTTTAGGAAATGAATCCGGTTTTGGTGATAATCACCGCAGTATGGCCCAGTTAACACATAGATTGGATCCGACAAGACCGATTCATTATGAAGGTGACCAGAAACAGGAAGTTGCAGATATTATTGGACCGATGTATCCCACAATTGAGCAGACTGCAGAGCTGGCTCAAAAGCAGGAAAAGCCGGTAATTTTATGTGAGTATGCTCATGCAATGGGTAATGGTCCGGGAGAGCTTAAAGAATACTGGGATGTATTTTATAAGTATCCTTCTGCTCAGGGAGGATTTATCTGGGACTGGTTGGATCAGGGAATAGCTGTTGAAAATTCAGCTGGAGAAATCTGTTATACCTATGGTGGAGATTTTGGGGATCTGCCCAATGATAAGAACTTTAATATTAATGGACTGGTATTTCCAGATCGCACACCCTCACCCGGCCTGACCGAATACAAATATGTGATGGCACCATTTAAAATTATTGACTTTAATTTTAAGGATGGAAAGGTTAAAATAGAAAATCAGTTTGATTTTATTGACAGCTCAGATTATAAGCTGAACTGGGAGGTTAAGACCGCAGGGATAGTGATTGAAAGCGGCAGTCAGGATTTTAAACTGAAGGCAGGAGAGCTTAAGGACTTTGAAGTCGAAAACCTCAGTCTTAAGGATTTAGAACTAATAATTGAGGGAAAAGGCAGAGAGATTGGCGCAAATATTCCTGCTGAAAGTTATATTAATTTTTCCATAGTTTTAAAGAAGAAAAAAAGATGGGCAGAATCCGGTCATCAGATAACATTTAAGCAGTTTAAACTCCCATTTGTCTTTGACCGCCTCTATCATCCTGCTCACCACAGTCATTTAAAAAATAAGGATTTGACTATACTGGAAAGTGATCTTTATTTAAAACTTACAGGCAGTGATTTTAGTATTTACTTTGACAGGGGAAGCGGTATTATTAGTGATTATATTTACCGCGGAAAAAGTCTGCTGGAAAAGGGACCTTCATTCAGCTTCTGGAGGGCAGCAATAGATAATGATAATACAGATATTACCCATAATTATACAGCTGAATGGAAAGCAGAAGGTATTGATCAGCTGGAGCAGCGTCTGGATGAAATAGAAGTAGTGGAGTCTGAACAGAATTATGCGCTGATAAAAACCCACTATACAATTGCTCCAGCAGCTAAGGATCTAATTATTAAGGCTGTTCTGGAATATAAGATTTATAATAATGGTGAGGTAGAGATTACTGCAGCAGGAGAATTTGCTGACCAAAAAGAACATCTGCTGCCCAGAGTTTCATTGGAATTAGAATTAAGTCATGATTTAGATCAAGTCAGCTGGTTTGGCAGAGGACCGGGGGAATCATATCCGGACAGTAAAAGGGCAGCTTATATTGATCTTTTTACTAAAAATATTGGAGAACTGCATACACCCTATGTTTATCCTCAGGATAATGGAAATCGCTCAGATACTAAATGGCTGGAGCTGAAAAATAGAGTTGGCTCAGGAATTGAATTCTATAATTCTCAAGAATTTGATTTTACTGCTCACTGCTACAGCAAAAATGATCTGGAGCGGGCGGCTCATGACTGTGAAATTCCTTATAGAGATAAAATATATTTAGAAATAATAAATAAAAATCGCGGTTTAGGCAGCACTTCCTGTGGGCCTAAACGACTAGAAAAATATGAGCTGAAGCTCAGTGATTTTGAATTCCAGCTTCAATTTAAAGGAATAGATTATTAAAGTATATTATAGGTA
>JBKHDA010000027.1:0-27550 GCA_046541575.1 Halanaerobium sp.
ATAGAACAAATTCGCTTTAGAAGAGAGCAGAGTACATGCAAATCAAAATTTTATATATGACGCACTCGATGTGCTAATAAAAATTCGACCATGCGTCATAAAATGAAGAATTTTTGAAATTCCGGTGGTAATAGCGGAGGGGCAACACTTGTTCCCATCTCGAACACAAAAGTTAAGTCCTCCAGCGCCTATGGTACTGCATTGGTAACGATGTGGGAGAGTAGGTCGCTGCCGGTCCTTTTTTTATTTAAATATATTTTTTAGAAAAAATATTAAAATATACTGGAAATATAATAGTATATATGCTACAATATATTACAGTAAAAGAAAATATTATTATTTTATACTCCCCGATAGCTCAGTTGGTAGAGCAGGTGACTGTTAATCATCTTGTCGCAAGTTCGAGTCTTGCTCGGGGAGCCATTTTTTTTGGATCAAATATTCAGAATAATATAATTTATAATTATATTGTAAAAAATATAACATAGTCCAGATTAAATTTTATTATTTATTATATTTAAAATTATTTGACAATTAATATGCATAATGGTATAATTTATTTGGTTTGAAACACTAAAATAAAATATTGCGTAGGTAGAGAAATCGAGAAAACCTTATTAATAATATGTTGATATATTTATGTCAAAAAATAAAATTATTAATAAGGTTTTTTTAAGTTTTTAAATATAAATAAAATTATGAATTTTAAAGGAGGTGAGTTTGGAACGAAAATAGTAGAATCATTATCTTTATTATAATATTTATTTTTTTATAACTAAAAGGAGGGTTAAGTATGGAAATTACATTGAACATGATCTTAGCAGCATTTGGTGGAGGTCTTTTTGGAGCAGCTTTAGGAGCACTTCCCGCATTCATATTTACAGGATTTTTAGTATTAGCCGGTGAGGCACTCGCATTAGCAACTGAAGGGGGAGTTATTACTGGTACAGTAGCTTTTGGAACTCTTTTTGGTCCACATATTGCATTTGCCGGTGGAGCAGCAGCAACAGCTTATGCTGCAAAGAAAAACAAATTAGAAGATGGAGCTAATATTTTAAAGCCATTAATGGGGATTACTGAAAATTGGGATATTATGCTTGTTGGTGGTATCTTTGGTATTTTAGGTTTGGTAGTTAATCAATTTTTAGCTTCTATTGGTACACCTAGTGATACCATAGCTATCACAGTTGTTGTTTCTGCTTTAGTTCATAGAGTAGTATTTGGCGAGACAGGCATTTTTGGTAAATATGATTCGGAAAAAAGTGATTCTTTCTGGAATCCACCAGCAGAGATTGCTTGGTTACCATGGCAGATGAATTTTTCACAACTTCTACCTTTAGGCTTAGGTGTGGGTTTAGTATCTGGATTTATAGCTATTGAAACTGGTAGTGTATTTATTATGTTTGGTGTAGCAGCAGCTTCTTTAATTATACTTGAAACTAAGGGTGAAGGTCCTGTAACTCACCATATTGCTTTTCCAGCAGCAGCAGCAGCAATTGCAACTGGAAGTGTAATTTGGGGTGGAATATTTGGTATTTTAGGTGCTTTTGTTGGTGAATTTTATGCTCGTGTATTTTATGATTGGGGAGATACACATATTGATCCACCTGCAGCAACAATTGCTACTTTAATTACAGCTGCAATGTTATTCTTAGGATTCTCATTTTAATTAATAAATTAAACGAGTTATATCGAATTAGGAGGGGACAAAATGGAAAAATATATTTTATCAATTGATCAGGGAACTACAAGTTCAAGGGCAATAGTTTTCAATAATGATGGTGTTATTGTAAGTTCGGCACAAAAAGAATTTACTCAGCATTTTCCAAAACCAGGTTGGGTAGAACATGATCCTGATGAAATCTGGGGTACAACCTTAGCTGTAATTGCAGATGCTATGGGTACTAAAGATATTAAACCTACTCAAATTGCGGCAATTGGTATTACAAACCAGCGTGAAACTACTGTAGTCTGGGATGCTGAAACAGGTAAGCCTATTCATAATGCTATTGTTTGGCAGGACAGAAGAACAGCTTCCATCTGTGATGATTTAAAAGAGCAGGGATTAGAAGAGGAAATTAAAGATAAAACAGGTTTAGTTGTAGATGCTTATTTCTCCGGAACAAAAATCAAATGGTTATTAGATAATGTTGAAGGTGCAAGAGAAAAAGCTGAACAGGGTAAATTGAGATTCGGTACAATTGACAGTTGGTTAATCTGGAAATTGACTGGTGGAAACACTCATGTAACTGATTATACTAATGCTTCTAGAACTTTAATTTATAATATAAAAGAATTAGAGTGGGATGATCACCTATTAGAAGTTTTAGATATTCCAAAGTCAATGCTGCCTGAAGTTAAACAGTCCAGTGAAGTTTATGGTAATACAGTTGATTATCACTTCTTTGGTGCTGAAGTTCCTATTGCAGGTATTGCTGGAGACCAGCAGGCTGCTACCTTTGGTCAGGTATGTTACGAAAAAGGTATGGCTAAGAACACATATGGAACAGGCTGCTTTATGTTAATGAATACTGGTGAAGAACCTGTAAAATCTGAAAATGGATTATTAACAACAATTGCTTATGGTATTAATGGCAAGGTTAATTATGCATTAGAAGGTTCAATCTTTATCGCTGGAGCTGCTATTCAGTGGTTAAGAGATGAATTAAACTTAATTGATAATGCTCCTGATTCAGAGTATTTTGCTAAAAAAGTTGACAGTACAGATGGTGTTTATGTAGTTCCTGCATTTGCCGGACTTGGTGCACCATACTGGGATATGTATGCTCGTGGTACTATTGTTGGATTAACTAGAGGTACATCTAAAGAGCACTTAATCCGTGCTACATTAGAATCTCTTGCCTATCAGACTAGAGATGTTCTTGAAGCTATGGAAGCAGATTCTGGTATTGAGCTCAAGACTCTACGTGTAGATGGTGGAGCAGCTATGAATGACTTCTTAATGCAGTTCCAGGCAGATATTTTAGGTACAGAAGTTGAAAGACCTGAAATTAATGAAACAACTGCTTTAGGTTCAGCTTATCTTGCTGGATTAGCTGTTGGATACTGGGATAATCTTGATGAATTAGTAGCTAAGTGGAAGAAAGATGCTTTATTTGTTCCAAATATGGCTAATGAAAGACGCGAAAAATTATATGCTGGCTGGAAGCGCGCAGTAGAAAGATCAAGAGATTGGTCAGAAGAGTAAGCTAAATTATAACAGTTAAATAGTGTTATATATTGGCAGACATAATTATAAAGCCCAATGCAGATAACATATTTAATTATGTTATCTGCTTGGGTTTTATTTCATTATTAATAATATAGCAACAAAAGATATAGGGGGTAATCTAATTGTCTAAAAATAAATATGATGTAATTATTGTTGGAGGAGGTATATCTGGTTGTGCAGTAGCCTGGAAACTTTCTCGTTACAATTTAGATGTATTACTTCTTGAAAAAGATCCAGATGTAGCAACTGGAACTACAAAAGCTAATACAGCTATTATTCATGCTGGATATAATGCTGATCCAAATAAACAAAAAGGAAGATTAAATACAAAAGGTAATGTCCAGATTAGACATATTGTAAAAGACTTAAGTGTACCATTTAAGGAAATAGGCTCACTTGTTGTTGGTATGGAAGGTGACGATTTAAGTGTATTAGATGAATTATTAGAAAAAGGTAATAAAAATGGGGTTGAGGGCTTAGAAATAGTAGATAAAGATTGGATTATAAAAAATGAGCCTCATATTAATAGAGATGTAAAAGCAGCTTTATGGGCACCAACTGCTGGAATTATTACTCCTTGGGAATTTGCACTGGCTATGGCAGAAAATGCAGTCGCAAATGGTGTTGAAGTTAAATTGGAAACTGAAGTTTTAGATGTTTATACTGAAGACGATAAAGTTAAAGGAGTAAAAACTAATCAGGGAGATTTTGCAGCTGATTATGTTGTTAATGCTGCCGGTCTATATGCTGATGATGTTGCTAGGATGGTAGGAGTAGAAAAAATAGATATTCATCCTCGAAAAGGTGAATATTATATTTATGATCATGCTAAAGATTTTGAAATTAATCATGTTTTATTCCCAATCCCTACTAAAATTTCTAAAGGCATTGTCTGTACTCCAACTATTGAAGACAACTTATTAATTGGACCAACTTCTGATTTTGTTGACAGTAAAGAGGATTTAGCTACAACAGCTGAGGGCTTAAATAAAGTATTTAATGGAGCAAAGAAAATGTTCCCTGATCTAACTCTGCAGGATACAATTAGAGTATTTGCCGGATTACGTGCAGCCGATACTACTGAAGATTTTGTTATTGAAGCTGCTGAAAATGTTCACGGTTTTGTAAATGTAGCTGGTATTCAGTCACCTGGTTTATCATCAGCACCTGCTATTGCTGATTTAGCTGCTGAAATATTAGCAGATCAAGGTTTAAAATTAGAAGAAAAGAAAAATGTAATAGAAAAAAGAGAAGATCCTGCAAGATTTTATGAACTTTCTAATGAAGAAAGAGCTGCTTATGCAGAAAAAGATAAAGATTATGGACAGATAATCTGCCGCTGTGAAACAGTGTCCTATAAAGAAATTGTAGATGCAATTAATGGACCAATTCCTGCAAGAACTGTAAATGCAGTTAAAAGAAGAACCAGAGCTGGTGCTGGAAGATGCCAGGGTGGATTCTGTGGACCACGGGTTACTCAAATAATTGCTGATGAACTTGGAATTAAACCAACTGAAGTAAGGCTGGAAAAGAATAATTCTAATATAGTTGAACACAAAATCAAGGGATTACTTGGAAGTCAGGGTGATGCAGAATGATTAAATTAGAAAAAGATATAGTAGTTATTGGTGGTGGACCGGCTGGTTTAGCTGCAGCAGCAAAAGTTTATGATAATGGAGTAAAAGATGTTGTAATTCTTGAGCGTGATTTTGAATTGGGAGGTATTCTGCCTCAGTGTATTCACAATGGTTTTGGACTTCATCATTTTGGAGAAGAATTAACAGGACCGGAATATTCTCAGAGATTTGAAAATGATGTAGAAGACCGAGATATAGAAGTAATGCTTAATACAATGGTACTTGATGTTACTGCTGATAAAAAAGTTTTTGCAATGAATAAAGATCAGGGAGCAATGGAAATTCAGGCAAAAGCTGTAATTCTTGCCATGGGCTGTCGTGAAAGAACAGCCGGAGCAATTGGAATTCCAGGAACCAGACCAGCAGGAGTATTAACTGCAGGAACAGCACAGCGTTTTACAAATATAGAAGGTTATGTACCTGGCGAAAAGGTAGTTATTTTAGGTTCAGGAGATATTGGATTAATTATGGCCAGACGTATGAGATTAGAAGGTGCAGATGTGAAGGCAGTTTGCGAAATTCTACCCTATACAGGCGGATTAACCAGAAATGTTGTTCAGTGTCTGGAAGATTATGATATTCCACTGATGTTAAATCATACAGTAACTAAAATTATTGGTAATGACAGATTAGAAGCTGTAGAGATAACAGAAGTTGATGAAAATATGAAACCTATTCCAGAAACTTCTGAGATAGTAGAAGCAGATACATTACTTCTTTCTGTTGGTTTAATTCCAGAAAATGAATTATCTAAAAAAGCAGAAGTTGTTTTAGACGATAGAACTGGTGGGCCAATAGTTAATGAGGGTAGAGAAACAAATATTGATGGTATCTTTGCCTGTGGTAATGTACTTCATGTACATGATCTTGTTGATTGGGTTACAGAAGAATCTCAAATTGCAGGGGATTGGGCTGCTAAATATATAAGTGGTGATTACAAAAGAGCTTCACAAAAAATAGATGTTAAAGCAGGAGAAAATGTAGCTTATGTAATTCCACAGAGTATTGAGTTGGAAGCTGAAGATAGAAAAAGAATACCCCTCTATATGAGAGTTAGTACTCCTTTAACTGCTATAGATATTGAACTATATGCTGATGGAGAAAAACTATACTCATTCTCAGAGCCATTTGGAAAACCAGGTGAGATGATTAGTGTACCTCTTGCTCAAAAAACACTTAATGATTTAGATGAAGTTAGTGAAATTAGAGTTGATATTATTGAAAAGGAGGAGGGAGAATAAATGCTTGAAAAACAGACTATTACCTGTGTTGCCTGTCCAAAAGGTTGTGAAGTTACAGTTGAGCATGATGGTGATGAAATAATAGATATAATGGGAAATGCCTGTCCTCAGGGTGCAGATTACGCAAAAGAAGAAATTATAGCTAAAACTAGAATTCTTCCTACAACAGTTAGGGTTAAAAATGGTGCTTTACCATTATGTCCGGTTAAAACAACAAAACAAATTCCTTTAGAATTAATGGATAAAGCTATGGCTGAAATCGGAGAAAAAGAAATTGAAGCACCACTAAAGATGGGTCAAGTAATTATAGAAAATCTATTAGGTACAGAAGCAAATGTTGTTGCCACAAGAGATTTACCTAAAAAAATACATGCCTAAAAGTATGTTATCGCAAGGAGGTTAAATCAGTGAAATTAAAAAATAAAAAAATAGCAATGCTGATTGGACCAGGATATGAAGATTTCGAATTCTGGGTAGTTTATATGAGAATGCTGGAAGAAGGAGCAGAAGTTGATGTAATAGGCATGGAAAAAGGTGTTGAATATGCAAGCAAACACGGCTGTTTAACTAAAGCTGCTGATTATGTTGCTTCTGAGGTTTTAGATAAAAATTATGATGGAGTTTTAGTGCCCGGTGGTTGGACTCCTGATAAAATAAGACGTGATGAAGATATTGTTGAGTTAGTTAGAAAAAACCATGCAGATGGAAAGATAATTGGCTTAATCTGTCACGCAGGTTTAGTTGGAATTTCTGCAGATATTATTGATGGAAAAGCAACTGGATCATTAGGTATTAAAGATGATATAATTAATGCAGGTGGTACATGGGTAGATGAAGCAGCTTTTAGAGATGGTAACATTGTTTGGGGAAGAGTTGTTAAGGATATTCCAGCCTATTGTAGAGAGCTTGTTAAAGCTTTATCAGAATAAAAAAGGACATGGTTCATACTAAATTAGGCTGTATATAAATTTTAATATACAGCCTGATTTAGTCTTAATAAATATAATAATTTAAAGGGAGATAACTTTATGGGAATAATAACTGAATTCCATTTCATTAGTTTTAGCATCGGCGCTATCATTACTTTATTAATTTTTATGATCTATAATAAATTATCAATGGTTAATAATCAAAAAATTGATTCAAAAAATGAAAAAAAACCAACGGAAGAAGTAAAATCTCAAAAAAAGCAGTCTAATCAATTATTAAATTTATCACAGGATGTTTCTTTTAAATCTCAGGATTTAATCTGGTTAATTAATGATAATAATAAAAAAGCAGAAAATTTGGTGGGAAGATTTGAAGATATTTCTGAATCAGTTGAAAATAATGCAGCAGCAGCAGAAGAAATTTCAGCAACAATTGAAGAATTATCCTCTTCCTCAAATGTAATAAAAGAAGAAATGGATAAACTTGAAGATTTTTCTGAAGAACTTGTTTCTGATTCCGAAAAAAATCAAAAGTGGATTGAAGAATCTAATAATACTTTACTTGATATAGCTAATAATGTAAAAAAATCTGGTGATTCTATAGAAAGTGTGGAAGAAGCACTAGAAAATACTAATCAGCTGCTTGAAGGTATTATAGATATTACAGATCAGATAAATTTACTTGCTTTAAATGCTTCCATAGAAGCAGCAAGAGCTGGAGAGGCTGGAAGAGGTTTTAATATTGTTGCTGGAGAAATAAAAAGTCTTTCCGAAGAAACTGAAGAATTAACCACAAAAATAAAAGATGCTATTAACAATATTAATGTAGAAATAAAAAATACAGATCAAATTATTGAAAAAGGACTCGATAATATTGAAGGAGTAGAAGAATTAGCAGGTAAGTCTATTGACTCATTTAATTTAATGAATAATAATCTGCATAATGTAATGGATTCTATTTCTAAACTTTCTGAGAGCACTGAAAATCAGGCTTCAGCGACCGAACAGACTACTCAAGCAGTTGAATCAATGACTCAAGAATTTATAAATATTTCTGAGAACGTTTCAGAAGTAGATAAAAACATTAAAAACCAGAAAAATAATTTCGAAACTCTGCTTAAATATTCTAAAAATCTTAATCAAATAGCCTATGATTTACATAAAATATCAATTAAAAATAAAGATGAAGACATGTTAATTTTTGGAGTAAATCCGTTTACAAAACCAGAAAAAATTGAGGAACTTTATGTACCAATTATTAACAAATTGTGCAGTAAAATTGGTAAAAACGCAAAAACAATTATTGTTTCTGATTATGAAGAATTAACCAAGTATATCAAAAATAATTTGATAGATATTGGCTGGTTTTCACCCATGGCTTATGTTACAGCAAAAGAAAAAACTAATGTTATACCGATGATAACTCCATTAATTGAAGGTAAAGCCAGTTATAGAGGCTATATATTTACCCGTGAAGACAGCAGATATAAAAATCTAAGTCATTTAAAAGATAGTGTTTTTGCTTTTGTCGATCCTTTATCTACTTCAGGCTATGTATATCCTAAACAAATGTTAAAAGAAGTAGGAATAAATGTTGATAGAGATCTTAAAGAAGCGCAGTTTTTAGGTAATCATGATAATGTTATTAAAGCTGTTTTAGATGGTAAAGTTGATGCGGGTGCAACTTATAATGAGGCCTGGGATAGAGCGGCTAAATCATTTAATTTAAATAAATTAAATATTTTAGAAAAAACGGATCCAATACCTAAGGATGTAATTGCAGCAAGACCAGATTTAGATCAGGAACTTTTAAAAGAAACGAAAGAAATTTTCTTAAAAGCAGATCAGGAAATTAAAGATGTTCTAATAAATACTAATATAACAGGTTTTACAGCAAGTGATGACAGTAAATTTGATATTATTAGAAAGTACAGCAGTTAAAATTCTAAAATGAGATTAATTATTGTTTGATAATTAAAAATATTAATGGTAAAATTATGTTGACATAAAATTTTATTAAATTAATTTAGAGAGGGAGGTTTCATTTATGAAAAAGAAGTTAATTAATGATCCAGAACAGGTAGTTGAGGAAATGGTTGAGGGAATAGTAATGGCTGCTCCTGATAAGCTGTCAAAATTAGACAATTATAATGTAGTTGTCAGAAAAGGGAGCCCTAATGAAAAAGTTGCTTTAGTTAGTGGTGGTGGAAGCGGTCATGAGCCAACTCATGCTGGTTTTGTAGGTGAAGGTATGTTAGATGGAGCTGTTTCTGGTGATGTATTTACTTCTCCAACTCCAGATGCAGTTTTTGAAGCTATTAAAGCTGTTGATGGCGGCAAGGGTGTATTATTAGTTGTCAAAAATTACACCGGAGATGTGATGAATTTTGAAATGGCTGCAGAAATGGCTGAAGCTGAAGATATTGAAGTTGACCATGTAGTTGTTAATGATGATGTTGCAGTTGAAGACAGCTTATATACTACTGGAAGACGCGGTGTAGCCGGTACAATATTTGTTCATAAAATTGCAGGTGCTAAGGCTGAAGCTGGAGCTGAATTAAGTGAAGTTAAAAAAGTAGCAGAAAAAGTAATTGCTAATGTTAAAACTAAAGGAATGGCTTTATATCCCTGTCGTGTTCCTGCTGCTGATGAATCAACATTCTCTCTAGAAGAAGATGAAATAGAATTAGGAATTGGTATTCATGGTGAGCCTGGTACTGAAAGAACTGACTTAATGAAAGCTGATGATATAGTTGACGAATTATTAACCAGTGTCATCGAAGATTTACCATATGAAAATGGTGATGAAGTTGCTCTGATGGTTAATGGTATGGGTGGTACACCACTGATGGAATTATTCCTGGCTAATCGAAGAGCAAATCAGCTGCTTGCAGAAAAAGGAATTAAAATTTACAAGACTTTTGTTGGAGAATATATGACTTCCCTGGAGATGGCGGGAGTATCCTTAACATTACTCAAATTAGATGATGAATTAAAAGAACTACTTGATGCTCCAACAGAAATAAATATAATGAAATAGTTAATTGAGGAGGACTATCAGTGACAGAAAAAAGCAAAGAAATTATTTATAAAATGGCTGATATCATTACCGAAAATAAAAAATATCTAACTGAATTAGATTCTGCCATTGGTGATGGAGACCATGGTATTAATATGACAAAAGGATTTAAAAAAGTAAAAGAAAAATTAGAAGCAGAAGAATATGATAATAATAAAGAACTATTTAAAACTGTGGCAATGACATTAATATCAACAGTTGGTGGAGCCTCTGGTCCTCTTTATGGTACTGCTTTTTTAAATATAAGCAAAATTATACCTGATGCTGATTTTGATTTGGATTCGATAATTGAAATTGGAGAAGCGGCAGTTGCCGGTATACAAAAAAGAGGTAAAGCAGAAGCGGGAGAAAAAACTATGCTGGATGCAATTATTCCTGCAGTAGATTCCCTTAAAGAAAGCAAAGAAAATGGAGATAGTGTAGAAGAAGCTCTAAAAAAATCTAAAGAAAAAGCTAAAGAAGGCATGAAAGCTACAATAGAAATGCAGGCAACTAAAGGAAGAGCAAGTTACCTGGGAGAAAGAAGTATTGGTCACCAGGATCCAGGTGCAACTTCCAGCTATTTAATTATTAAAGCAGCAGTAGAGGAACTATATTAAGTTATTGGAGGCAGCAGATGGTAAATATAATACTTGTTTCTCATGTTAAAGAAATTGCAGAGGGTGTAAAAAAATTAGCAGAACAGATGAATCAGGCAGATGTTAAAATTACTGCGATAGGTGGTACTCCAGATGGTGATATTGGAACAGATCCGGATGCTATTGAAGCAGCAGTAAAAGAATCAGATAAAGAAGATGGAATAATCATTTTAGCTGATCTAGGTAGCGCAGTAATGAGTGTAAATATGGTATTAGAATGGCTGGATGATGAAGAAAGAAAAAAGGTTGTTTTGGCTGATGCTCCTTTTGTTGAGGGAGCAGTTGTAGCTGCTGTAGAAGCAGGTATGGGAAATAAGATTGATCAAATTCTAGAATCAATTCAATCAGCTGAGATGATAAAGAAAAATTAAAGTTAAGCTTTTTAAGTAAAATAATATAGTATTTATAAAACCAATTCTTGAATTTAATATGATCCCCTTATGGTAGACAGGTTAAATAATAAAGATCTGTTTATCAGAAAGGGGATTTTTTATGTCTAGAGAAAAATATTCAGCTAAAGAAAATTAAAAATAAAATAAATTATCATTAAAATTTTTTGAAAATTATGTTGACAATCACAAACGAATACTATATAATCATAATTGAACAAAAACGAACAAAAACAATCATAAACAAAAATAGAAAACGAAATGAGGTTTTGTTAATGTTTGCTGAAGAAAGAAGAAAAAAGATAATAAGTTTTTTAGAAAATGAAAAAAGAGCAAGTGTTAATGAACTGAGTAAAAATTTTGATGTTTCACGTGCAACTATTAGGAGAGATTTAAGTGAACTTGAAAAAAATGGTTTTCTGCGGAGAACACATGGAGGAGCTATTTTAAGCGGCAGCAGCAAATTAGAACCAAGCTTTAAAGAAAAAGAAGATAAACTTGCTGCTGAAAAAAGAATAATAGGAGAAAAAGCAGCTGAAATTATTAAAGATGGAGACACTGTTTTTATTGATGCGGGGACTACTACCAGATATATTATAGATTTTTTAAAAAACAAAAAAGACCTAACAATAGTTACTCATGCTCTTCATATAATAAACAAAGTAAATGAAGACAATTTAGATTGTGAGTTAATAGTTATTGGAGGCAATTTTAAATGGTCAACAGAAGCTATGATAGGACCAATGGCTGAAGATTATTTAAAAAAATTAAGAGTTGATAAAAGTTTTATCGGTTCAAATGGATTTAATTTAGATTCTGGAGCAACAACTCCTGATTTAAGAGAGGCAAAGATTAAAGAACTTGCTTTAGAAATCGCCGGTGAAAATTTTCTTTTATTTGATCAGAGCAAATGGGAAGAAGTCTACTTTTATAGATTTGCAGAATTAAATCAAATTGATTTTATAATTACTGATTCCATTGAAGAGAATAGAAAAAATAATTTAAAAGAGGAAAAGGTAGAAGTTGTATTAGCTTAAATTAATTAATAATGGAGGTGAGCGGATGATTTTTACGGTTACTTTGAATCCAGCACTTGATAAAATAATTATTCTGGAAAATTTCAAACTTGGTAAATTAAATAGAGTTAAAGAAACTACAGTACTGGCTGGAGGAAAAGGAATTAATGTATCAGAAGTTTTAACAGAACTAAATATTGAAAATAAAGCACTTGGTATTGTTGGAGGAAATAACGGCAGGGCTATAACTACGATGCTTAAAAATAAAGGTGTCAGCTCTAATTTTATCTGGTCAGATTTTGAAACAAGACAGAATTTGAAAATTAAAGAAAAAATGACGAATCGCGAAACAGAAATTAATGAAGGAGGTAGGGTAAGTAAAGAAAACATTAATGATTTTATAAAATCTTATGAAAAAGCAGTTAAAAATAACAAAACTATTGTTCTCTCAGGCAGTTTACCGGCAGGAGTAGAAAAAAATATTTATGCTGAGTTAATAGAAAAAGCAAAAGCATATAATGCAAGAGTGATTTTAGATAGCTCTGGTGAAGAATTTAAAATGGCCTTAAAAAAAGCACCGTATTTAGTTAAACCAAATTTGGAAGAGATAGAAAATTTACTGGGCAGAAAAATCAACAGTAATGATGATTTAAAAAAAGGTGCTGAATATTTACTTGATCAGGGTGTGAGTGTTGTAATGATTTCACTGGGAGAAAAAGGTGCTTTTATTGCCTCTGAGTCTGAAGGATATAGAATTTATACCCCTCAGGTTAAAGTTTCTCAAACAACTGTTGGCGCTGGAGATACAATGGTTGCAGGTTTGGCTGCAGAAATAGACAAAAATGAAAGCCTAAAAGACACTGGTGTTTTTGCTGCTGCTCTGGCAACGGCTTTTGTAGAAAATGGGACAATTTCTACAATTGACGATGAGTTAATAAAAAGAATAAAAAATAGTATCAAAGTCAAAAAGATTTACTAATAAAAGAAATGGGGTATAAAAATGGAAGTAAACGAATTTATTAATCAAAATTTAATTAAAATGAATTTAAAGAGTAAGGATAAAGATTCGGTAATTAAAGAAATGATAGAGATTATGTCAGAAAATGAAATTATTACTGATAAAGAAGAAGTAATCAAAAAAGCAATGGAAAGAGAAGCAAAAGGAACAACAGGAGTCGGAAAAGGAGTTGCAATTCCACATGTGAAAAGTGATGCAGTTAAAAGACCTGCAGTTGCTTTTGGACGTTCAGATGCAGGAATAGATTATGGATCCATGGATGAAAAACCAAGCCATTTGTTTTTCTTGATTACTGTTCCTGAAGAATCACATGATGAGCATTTAAAATTATTAGCTCAGCTGTCCAGAAATTTAGTTCATGATGATTTTAGAGATAGTCTCTTAAAAGCAGAAGATGCAGAAGAAGTAATGAGTATTTTAGAAAAAATTTAATATATTTTAAAAAAGAAAATAATTAGAATTAACTATCAAAAAATGAGGAGGATTATTTTATGAAAAAAATTGTTGCTGTAACTTCCTGTCCAACTGGTATAGCACATACTTATATGGCTTCGGAATCATTAGAAGAAGCTGCAAAAAAAATGGATGTGCAGATGAAAGTAGAAACACAGGGATCTGTAGGTGTAGAAAATGAATTAAGTGAGCAGGATATTCAAGAAGCAGATGCGGTGATTATTGCAGCAGATACAAATGTAAGCAAAGAACGTTTTGCCGGCAAGTATATTGTAGAAGTTGCTGTTGCAGATGCAATTGATGATGCAGAAGCATTAATCAATCAGGCAATAGAAGGTATTGAATCAGGCGAAGAAAGTGAAGTTGACTCAAATTTATATTCTCAGGTTGATGAAGAAAAATCAAAAAGAAAAGCAAAAAGGCAGGGACCTTATAAACACTTAATGACAGGAGTTTCCTTTATGCTGCCTTTTGTTGTAGCTGGTGGTTTAGCAATCGCTCTTTCCTTTGTCTTTGGTATTAATGCGGCTGAACAGGAAGGGAGTCTTGCTGCTGCTTTAAGCCAGATTGGTGGAGAAGCTGCTTTTGCTTTAATGGTTCCAGTTTTAGCCGGATATATATCTTTCTCAATCGCTGATCGTCCTGGTATTGCCCCTGGTATGATTGGTGGTATGCTGGCAAGCAGTATTGGAGCCGGATTTTTAGGTGGTATTATTGCTGGTTTTTTAGCAGGTTATGTTACTCAGTGGTTAAAAGAACACATTAAACTTCCAGAGAATCTGCAGGGATTAATGCCTGTTCTAGTTTTACCCTTTCTCTCAAGTTTGATTATTGGACTATTAATGATTTATTTAATTGGACCACCTGTAGAAGGTATAATGACCGGTTTGGAATCATGGCTGCAGGGAATGACTGATGCTAATGCAGTATTATTAGGATTTATTTTAGGTGCAATGATGGCCTTTGATATGGGAGGACCCGTTAACAAAGCTGCTTATACTTTTGGAGTTGGACTCTTAGGTTCAGAAATTTATGGACCAATGGCAGCAATTATGGCTGCAGGAATGACACCCCCTTTAGGATTAGCTCTGGCAACAACACTGTTCAAAAATAGATTTACCCGCCAGGAAATTGAAGCTGGAAAACCCGCCTGGTTTATGGGGATTTCTTTTATTACTGAGGGAGCTATCCCTTTTGCAGCAGCTGATCCGATTAGAGTAATTCCTTCTATTATGACCGGTTCTGCAGTTACTGGTGCTTTATCTATGCTCTTTGGAGTGGGCTTAAAAGCTCCCCATGGAGGAATATTTGTACTTCCAATCCCAAATGTTGTAACTAATTTAGGATTTTATGCTGTAGCAATTATAGTCGGTACTTTAGTAACAACTTTCATGTTAAGATTATTAAAACCTAAATTGACAGAATGAGAATTAAAAGAGACTAATTATTAATATCAAAGTTGAAAATTTAATCTATAAAAAAGTTAGGCACCATAATTGGTGCCTTCTTTTTTTGTTTTATTATAATTAGAATAGCATTAGAATCAATTGACCATATTTGCTTATAACTATTTTTATGGTATAATTATTGTCAATGGACAAAAATTAAGAATATTTAAATTAGGAGTGTTTATTAATGAATTTAAAGCAAAATATTTTAATTACAGCAGTATTAGTGCTGATTGTTTTATCTATGCCGGTAATGGCTCAAGATATGGAAGATGTCAATGAAACAGTAAACGAAGAAACACCAGAAGTTGCAGCATATGTAAATGGGGAAGAGATTTCTATGCAGCAGTTAGAACAATTTTCTGGGTTAAGAAATATTTTAATGGAATTACTGCAGTCAAACCAGGAATTTGCCTCTGTAATTTTACAGACTGAAGCAGGTCAGGAAGTAGTCGAAGAATTTCAACAGCTAAAGTTAGAACAATTAATAACAAATGAACTTCTTGTTCAGGAAGCGAAAAATAGAGGACTTGAAGTTAGTGATAAGGAAATGAACAAAATTTTTGATCAACAGGTAAATGCTCTAAAACAGCAGAACAATTTAAATGATGAACAATTAGAAGAGGCTATTCAGCAGCAGGGTTTTGAATCTATGAAACAATATAAGGATATGTTTTTTGAAAATAACATGAATGGATTTTTAGTTAATAAGTTGAGAGAAGAAGTAGTAAATGAAGTTAACATCAGTGATCAGGAAGCAAAAGAATATTATGATAATAATCAAGAACAGTATGAAACATCTGAACAAAAAAGGGTAAGCCATATTTTATTTGATGATCAAGAAAAAGCAGAAAATGTATTAGCTGAAATTAATGATGGTGCTGATTTTGCAGAAATGGCAAAAGAACATTCTACCGGTCCTACTGCAGAAAAAGGTGGAGATTTAGGATTTATAACAGCCGATGAACAGGGATTAGATCGGACATTCCGTGATGCAGCAATGGAATTAAAAGTTGATGAAGTAACTGATGAACCTGTAGAAACTCAGTTTGGTTTTCATATAATTAAAGTTACAGAGGCAAGAGAAGCAGGAGTTAGAGATTTTGAAGAAGTTGAATCACAAATTAAAAGTCAGCTTAGAAGTGAGAAACAAAGTCAGTCTTTTCAGGAATTTGCTGAAGATTTAAGAGAAGATGCAGAAATAGATGTCAAATTAGAGAAATAAAAATTAAATAAAATATAAATCCTGCCTTTTAATAGGGCGGGATTTTTTTATGTTCTTAAAAAAATCTAATTTTGTTTTAGTTTAAATAATCTCTTTTTTCTCACTTTTATTCAAAGCTTATATCTGATATCATAAGTATAGATAAACAACTTTTTAAAATTAAATGAGGAGCTGATTTTAATGATAGTTGCTGTGCCAAAAGAGATTAAAAACAATGAAAACCGGGTAGCTTTAACAGCTGCTGGTGCTGAAATTTTAAAAAAAGCAGGGCATCAAATTTTAATCGAAAAAAATGCGGGTCAGGGTAGTGGGATTTCTGACCAGAAGTATAAAAAAGCGGGGGCAGAAATAGTTTCCGATAAGCATAAACTTTTTGATAGAGCAGAAATGATCATTAAAGTTAAAGAGCCTTTAAAAAAAGAATATGATTTATTTAGAGAAGGACAGATTTTATTTACCTATCTTCATTTAGCTGCAGACAGGGAATTAACTGAGGCTTTAAAAGAAAAAGGTGTAACAGCTTTGGCCTATGAGACTGTTCAGACTGAAGATGGTGAATTACCTCTTTTAACACCAATGAGTGAAGTTGCTGGTAGATTATCAGTACAGGCAGCAGCTTCTTTTCTGGAAAAGCCAAAAGGTGGAAGTGGAGTTCTCTTAGGTGGAGTACCCGGGGTTAAGCCGGCAAAGGTTGTAGTTGTTGGGGGAGGTATAGTTGGCAGAAATGCAGCTAAAATTGCTCTGGGCATGGGAGCAGATGTGATAATCATGGATATTAAACAGTCTACCATGCGTTATATAGATGATACATTTTCCTGTGGAATAAAAACAATAATGTCTAATCAAGCTCATATTGCTGAAGAAGTAAAAGAGGCTGATGTGGTTGTTGGAGCAGTTTTAATTCCAGGTGCTAAAGCACCTAATCTGGTTACAGAAGAAATGATAAAAACTATGGGGGAGGGCTCTGTAGTTGTTGATGTAGCAATTGATCAGGGTGGATGTATAGAAGGGACCTATCCAACCACTCATGATGATCCTGTATTTAAAAAACATGGAGTAACCCATTATTCGGTAGCTAATATGCCGGGAGCAGTTGCCAGGACCTCAACCTTTGCTTTAACTAATGCAACACTTCCTTATATTAAAAAGTTAGCTGCCCTGGGATATAGAAAAGCAATGCTGGATGATTATTCTCTGGCCTTAGGTTTAAACATTTATCAGGGAGAAATTACCTGTCAGGCAGTTGCAGACAGTTTTAATCAGGATTATAAAGATTTAGATGAATTATTAAAAGAATGGAATTAGATTTTGATAAAGAACATAATTTTAGATTAATAGTAAGTATTTAGAACAGTTGTTGGAGGTAATAAAATGGAGCTGCAGTTAAAAAGACCGGCCTGGATTGAAATTGATCTCAGTGCTTTAGAAAATAATTATAAATTTATCCGCAGTAGAATTAATAAAGATACTAAAATAGCTGCAGTTGTCAAAGCAAATGCTTACGGCCATGGGGCTGTCAGGGTAGCTCAAAAATTATCTCAACTGGGTACAGAATATTTCTGTGTTGGTAGTCCGGATGAGGGAATTGAATTGAGAAAAGCAGGAATCAAAGAACCTATTTTGGTATTGGCTGAAGTCTTAAAGTCTCAATATGATGATATTATTAAAGGTGATTTAATTCAGACTGCTGCCTGTAGAGAAACGTTATCAGCTTTAAATGAGGCAGGAATTAAGGCGCAAAAGAAAATCAAAGTACATTTGAAAGTTGATACCGGAATGGGGAGAATTGGTTTTTTTCCTGAAGAATTAGTTGAGGTTTATCATATAGCCCGGGAATTAAAAAACATTAAAATTGAAGGCATTTTTAGTCATCTGGCCCGAGCTGATGAATCAAACAAAGATTTTTCTTTTAAGCAGATACAGAGATTTAATTCTGCTTTAAAAAAAATTAAAACTGCCGGATTTCAATTACCTCTGCTTCATATTGCTAATAGTGCAGCTGTAATAGATTTAGAAAAAACTTCTCTTGATTTAGTAAGACCCGGAATTATGATTTACGGACTGCTTCCTTCGAATAATTTAAATCAAGAAGCTAATTTAAAGCCGCTTTTATCATTCAAGACAAAAATAGTGCAGCTGCGTAACTTAGCTGCTGGCTCTGCAGTTAGTTATGGTTCGACCTATAAAACTCAAGCTGAAGAAAAAATTGCAGTTTTGCCGATTGGTTATAAGGATGGTTATCCGAGACTGCTTTCCAATCAGGGAGAAGTTTTGATTAAAGGCCAGCGTTCTCCTATTAGAGGTAGGGTCTGTATGGGGCAGACTATAGTCAGTGTTGACCATCTTGATAAAGTTCAGGTTGGAGATGAGGTTGTTTTAATAGGCAAACAGGGAAATGAAGAAATATCTGCCTCAGAAATAGCTGATATGTGTGGTACTATAAATTATGAAATAGTCTGCAGCTTAAGTGAGAGATTGGAAAAGCATTTTATTGAATAAAATTTAATCATACTGAAAAGCTGTTTTTATAAAACTGATGATCTTTATTATCTGTTTGTATTTTAAGTAAATTCAGCTTGAATTTAGAAAAATGTTGTAATATAATAAAGATAATAATTAAATAGCCAACTATTTAAAAAGCTGTGAAGGACAATATTAGATTAATTAACTGAAATAAGAGAGTTGATGGCTGCTGTAAATCAGCCAGTTAATAATTGAATCCAGTCTGGAGCTGTGAAGCTGAAAAATAATTTGATTAAGCTGATCCGGTTGAGCCCGTTAAAACTATTTAAGAGGCAGTATTTGCTGTCATTAGGGTGGCACCACGAGTAATCTCGTCCCTTTTTAGGGAGGAGTTTTTTGTTTTTATAGATTTTTTAATTTTTAGTAGTTTAAATATATATAAAAATTTAATTAAATAAATTTCAAGGAGGAATAAAAAATGTTAGATATGAGGTTTATTAGAGAAAATCCAGAAGTAGTAGAAAAGGCGATGGAAAAAAGAAATATGGAAGCACCGGTAGCTGAGTTTCAGGAACTGGATGATAAGAGGCGTGATCTTTTATATGAAGCCGAACAACTAAAACATAAACGCAATGTTAATTCAGATAAAATAGGAGAATTAAAGCGAAATGGAGAAGATGCTTCTGATCTGATTTCTGAGATGCAGGATGTATCTGCCAGAATTAAAGAACTGGATCAAAAGGTAGCTGAAGTGGAAGCAGAACTAAATGATCTGCTCTTAGCTATTCCAAATATACCACATGAATCAGTACCGGTTGGTACAGATGAGGAAGATAATGAAGAAATTAGAAAATGGGGTGAGCCGAGAGACTTTAATTTTGAATATAAGGCCCACTGGGATATTGGTGAAGATTTGGATATTTTAGATTTTGAAAGAGGAGGAAAGGTAACTGGAACCCGTTTTACATTTCTTAAAGGTGCTGGTGCCAGATTGGAGAGAGCTTTAGTTAATTTTATGCTCAATCTGCATACTGATGAGCACGGATATAAAGAAGTTTTCCCTCCTTTTATAGCTAATGAAGAAAGTATGATCGGAACGGGACAACTGCCCAAATTTAAAAAAGATATGTTTAAATTGGAAGGTCTTGATTATTATTTAATTCCAACTGCTGAGGTCCCGGTAACCAATATGTATCGTGATGAAATTTTAGATGCTGAACAGCTGCCTGAATATTTAACAGCCTACAGTGCCTGTTTTAGAGCTGAAGCAGGGGCTCATGGTCGTGATACCAGAGGAATTATCCGTCAGCATCAATTTAACAAAGTGGAAATGGTTAAGTTCGTAAAACCTGAAGATTCTTATGATGAATTAGAAAAAATTACAGCAGATGCAGAAGATGTACTGCAGAAATTGGAGCTTCCCTATCGTGTTGTCAGCCTCTGCACAGGAGACTTAACATTCTCTTCTGCTAAAACTTATGATTTAGAAGTCTGGATGCCGGCTTATGATACTTATAGAGAAATCTCTTCCTGCTCCAACTTCGAAAATTTCCAGGCCAGACGAGCCGGAATTCGCTATCGTCCTGAGCCAGATGCCAGCACAAAATTTGTGCACACCTTAAATGGATCCGGACTGGCAATAGGACGAACAGTAGCTGCAATCTTAGAAAACTATCAGAATGAAGATGGTACAGTAACAGTTCCAGAAGTTTTAAGACCATTTATGGGTACAGATTTAATTAAGTAGTGAATTTTTTCTTTTGTACCGGGTACAAATAAGCTTATTTGTACCCGGTACAAAAAATATGCTATAATTAGTATCCGGGATATAAATAAATATAAATTAAGAATATAGATGAAACAAACTTTTAAGGAGGTTATTATTTTGAGCAAATCCGACATGACGGTAATTAAAAGGGACGAAAGAGAAGTAGCTTACAGTAGGGATAAGATCACTAAGGCTATCTACAGAGCAATGATCGAATCGGGAGAAGAAGCAACGGAAGATGATGCTGAACAGGTAGCATTAGATGTAGAATCAGATTTAATAACGGAATTTTATAATCAGGACCAAGTACCTAAGGTAGAAGAAATCCAGGATTTGGTGGAAGAAAAACTTATGAAGGCTGCTTATGTATCAACTGCAAAGTCTTATATTTTATATAGAAATAAGAGACAGCAGTCAAGATTACAGAGAAAAAAAGAGAGAAGAGAAAATGCACTTTTAAGCAATGATTTTTTAAGCAAATATAAACACCAGCCCAATCCTTTTCCAACTGAGCTGGGAGAATTTATTTATTATAGAACTTATTCTCGCTGGTTAGCAGAAGAGCAGCGCCGCGAGTACTGGTGGGAAACTGTAAAAAGAGCTGTTGAATATAACTGTTCACTGGCTCCAACAACTAAAAAAGAAGCGGAAAAGCTTTATGATAATGTCTATAATTTAAGAAACTTTTTAGCAGGGCGTACTCTCTGGACAGCTTCTACAGAATCCTCTAAAAAATATGGAATGAGTAATTACAACTGTTCTTTTACAGTTATCGATAGTTTTAAAGCTTATCAGGACTTATTCTATTTGTTAATGATCGGATCAGGAGTTGGTTTCCGAGTACTGCCGCGTGATGTTGAGCAGCTGCCGAAGATTAGAACAGATATTGAAGTTATTCACAAATATTATGAGCCTGTACCAAAAGATGAAAGAAGAGAATATACAGATTTTGATTTTGATGAAGATGATGTAGTAAAAGTTAATGTTGGTGATTCTAAAGAAGGGTGGATTCAGTCTCTGGAGTATTATTTTAAATTTCTAGTAGATCATGCCTATCGCCCCCTAAAAAGAATTATCTTTAATTATGATTCAGTACGTCCAAAGGGAGAAAAGCTTAAAACTTTTGGTGGTACAGCTTCCGGCCATCAGAGTTTAAAAAGAATGTTCACTAAGATTGATAAATTATTAAAAGAAAAACCGGATCGCGATTTAGATGATATTAATCGGGTTAAATTAAAGCCAATTGATGCCATGGATTTAGCAAATATTGTTGCGGAAAATGTTGTGTCTGGTGGAGTAAGACGTTCATCTCAGATCTGCCTCTTCAGCGAAGATGATAAAGAAATCGCTCAGGCGAAAAGTAATCTATATGTCAAAGAAGATGATGAATGGGTAATAAATAAAGAAATATCACACCGTCAGATGAGCAATAACAGTATTTTCTATGAAGGAAAACCTTCTAGAGAGCAGTTAAAGTGGCATGTTAAACAGATGCGCTTTAGTGGTGAACCAGGATTTATCAATGCTGTTGAAGGAAGCCGCCGCCGGGATAACTTTAAAGGTGTTAATCCCTGTGCAGAGATTCTTTTAGATTCCAGAGGGGTCTGTAATTTAACTTCCTTAAATGTGATGTCTTTTGTTGATCAAGAAGGAAATATTGATAAAAAGGCAATGTTTGAAGCACAGAAGCTCTCAGCTAGAGCGGGCTACAGAATGGCCTTAATTGAATTTGAACTTCCGGAGTGGGATCAGATTAATAAACGAGATAGATTAATTGGAACCTCTTTAACTGGCTGGCAGGATATGAAGAATGCTGCTGATTTAAATGAGGCTCAGGAAGCAAAACTACTGGAAGAGTTGAGAGAAGTTGCTCATCAGGCAGCCAAAGAAATTGCAAAACAGGTTGGAGATAATGAGCCTAAGTTAATTACTACAGTAAAGCCTGAGGGTACTCAGACTCAAATGCCAACGGTTTCCAGTGGACTCCATTATTCGCACAGTGCCTATTATGTACGCAGAGTAAGGATTTCTGCTTCTGATCCGCTGGCTAGAGTCTGTGAAGATTTGGATTATCCTATTCATCCAGAAGTCGGTCAGGACCCAGAAGATCCAGAAACTCTGGTTGTGGAATTTCCTGTTAAAGCTCCAGAAGGAGAGGTTAAGGGAGATGTAGATGCAATAGACCAGCTGGAAACATACAAGATGTTTATGGAAAACTATGTTGATCATAATGCATCAATAACTGTTCATGTTCGTGATGACGAATGGGAAGATGTAGAAGAATGGTTGTGGGAGAACTGGAATAGTGTAGTTGGTATTTCCTTTATTTCTTATAATGATAACTTCTATGATTTAATGCCTTATGAGGAAATTTCTGAAGAAGAGTATAATAAACGAGTTGAAGAAATGGAGAGATTTAATCCTTCTCTAGTTTCAAAATATGAAACTGAGTACTTAGAAAGAGAGATTGATGAAGCTTCCTGTGAAAGTGGAGTCTGTCCGGTAAGATAACTTATAGCTATAGAGTTATCGTGAAACTTCGATTTGTTTAGAATGGTCTTGAAAAAAATTATTCAACAAAGAAAACTCCTGGTTAAATAACCAGGAGTTTTTTTATCAATAAATTATATTTAATTATTATATTTATAATATCGATTATTTAGAGTGTAAAGCCTAAAAATAACATGGCAGTTGTGATTAAAACTGCTATTGTACAGGCTGGAGGGTCAATGTGAGTATCGCCCCAGTCATAGAATAAGCGGGCAAAAAATTCACCAATAAAGGCACCTAAAATACCAAATATTCCTCCCCAGATAACACTTCCTGTGGCAATTGCTGCAGCTGCGGCAGGAAAGGCAATATGGTGTGTTACAGGCCCTTTACCCTTTGTTTCTAAAATAATTAAAGAGGCAGCTGTTATACCAAACATGATAAACTTACTACCTGTAGTAATAGTTATATAACCTGAGATTAAACCTACACTAAGTCCTAAAGAAAGAAGCTGAGAAAAATTCATCTGCCAGGGCAACCAGGCAATTTCTGCCGGTGGACTCCAGCGTGAATCACTTTTATCTGGATCATAAGTACCAAAAACACCTGTTTTACTAAATGCAATTCTATGAATAATTGCTGAAATTGCAACTGTTAAAGCTATTGTATCTGTAGGTGTACCAATAGAACCAAGAAATCTATTAATTAATAAACCTAATATACCAAAGATACCCCCGACAACCAGAATATCTCAATTTTCATCAATTCCATATAAAAGAGCTTCTAACTAATACCGACTTAGAAAAGTTGATAAAATAAGATATAAATTATGTACCTAGCCCTGTTTTTAACCCACCCTTTTTTTATTTTAGAATAATCTGGTGATATTAATATCTATTACGTCATATAAATTTTATCACTTAAAAGCAGCAATGCCAAAGTTTTTGCAGTATTCTGTTTGTTATATAAATTCCTAATTAAAATAAAATTTTGTGCTTAATCAGTTTAAGCATTCAAGAAAGAGTAGGGTTTTGTTAAGCATATTATTGTTTTATAGGAATAGAAATGCTAAAATTATAACAGTATGATTAAAATTTATAGATAAAAAATAAATAAGTGAAATTTGAAAGTTGAGGGAGGGTTAAAATGGCATTTGAATCAAAATCAAGCCGAATGGGCCGAGAGCCAATAGTAAAACTTCTTTTTAAATTATCTGCACCAGCTATTGCAGGTATGCTTATTCAGGCTATGTATAATATAGTAGATAGTATTTATGTGGGGCGCTTAAGCACCGATGCTCTGTCAGCGCTTTCAATTTCATTTCCGGTCCAGATGTTTTTAATTGCAGTTGGAGTTGGGACCGGTGTTGGTACCAGTTCTCTGATCTCTCGCCTATTAGGAAAAGGTGATAAATGTAGAGCTAATAATGTTGCAGAACACGTCTTTTTTATTGCCATTATTTATGGAATTCTGGGAGGACTGCTTGGAATCTTTTTCTCAGAAAATATTATTAGACTATTTACTGATGAACCGGTTTTAATAGATTTAGGTTATCAGTATATCAATATAATTCTAACTGGCTCGATTGCAATTTTTATCCCTGCTACTTTTAATTACATTCTGCGGGGAGAGGGAAACACTTTTGTCCCAATGCTGACCATGATGATTGGAGCAGTTTTAAATATGATTATTGATCCCTTTTTAATTTTTGGTCTGGGACCATTTCCACAGCTTGGGGTGGCTGGAGCTGCCTATGCCACTGTGTTTTCGCGTATTATAGGGGGTATCTTTATAATCTTTGTCCTCTTTAGCGATAAAAATGAGTTAACTTTAAAATTAGAGGATTTTGAATTTGATTTTGGGATCATTAAAGAAATTTATAATATTGGTATTCCAGCAATGGCTAATCGACTGCTTTTTAGTGTATCAATTGTTTTTATTAATCTAATTTTAGGAGCCTTTTCTTCGACAGCGATTGCTGTGATGGGTCTGATATTTAGAATGCAGTCTTTCTTTTTAATGATGGTCTTTGGTCTAACTCAGGGTTATCTGCCAATAGTAGGCTATAATTATGGGCATAATAATCCTGAAAGGATGAAAAAAACTATACTGGTTGGAAATGCAGCTGCCTTAAGTTTTGGGTTGATTGGTTTTATAATTTTCCAGCTATTCCCGGGCGCTATCATCAGATTATTTAACAGTGATCCCGAGCTTTTAAACATTGGAATTGGAGCCTTAAAAAGAGTAAGCACTTCCTACTTTTTTATGGTTTTAAATATTGTTGGGGTGGCAACTTTTCAGGCTGTTGGTAAGGGAATGCCCAGTTTTGTTCTCACATTTTTAAGGCAGGCAGTACTTTTAGTTCCTGGAATGTATATTTTGGGAGAGATTTTTGGTCTGAATGCTGTCTGGCTTTCATTTCCAATTGCAGAAACAGTTTCTTTTGTAATTATGATAATTTGGCTGACAGCTGCCATTAAAGAATCAATGTCTAAGATGAGAAAAGCAGCTTAAATTATAAGTATATAAGCTCATAATTTTTGGGGGATATAAGGAGGAAAAAATGTCAACAGCAATAAAAATTAGAGATATAAATAAGTCCTATGGTGATTTACAGGCTTTAAATGATATAAATTTGGATATTAAAAAAGGAGAATTTTTTGGGCTGCTCGGTCCTAATGGGGCAGGGAAAAGTACCCTGATTGGGATTTTGGGAGGACTGGTGAAAAAAGATTCAGGGAATGTTACAGTCCTGGGGAAGGATATAATTAAAAATTACAGAGAAACTAAAAAATCTCTGGGTATTGTACCTCAGGAGATTACCTTTGATCCTTACTTTACAGTAAGAGAAACACTGGAAATTCATTCCGGCTATTTTGGAATTAAAGATAATGATAAAAAAATTGATGAACTGCTTAATGCCTTGAGCCTGACTGATAAAGCTGAAATTGGACCGCGTCAGCTTTCAGGTGGAATGAAGCGCAGACTTTTAATTGCTAAAGCTTTAGTACATGATCCGGAAATAATTGTTTTGGATGAGCCGACTGCAGGTGTTGATGTGGAGCTTAGAAACAGCCTCTGGGAATATGTAATTAACTTAAATAAAGAGGGAAAAACTATTATTTTAACCACCCATTATTTAGAAGAGGCGGAGGCTCTCTGTGATCGAATTGCAATTATGAATAGGGGAAAAATCGTTAAGGTTGACAGCAAGGAAAATTTGATTAATTCTATTGATAAAAAATTGATAAAAATTAAATTTGCAGATTCAGTGCATGGTTTGGATGAGGAGCTGCTGGAAATTGATTTTAATTTAAAAAATGATAAACGAGAAATTGAAATTGAAACTGCCAGACAGAATTTAGATAGGATTCTTCGAAAAATAAATGCTTTAAATTTAGACATTGTCGATATTGATATTGAAAGTGCAAAACTGGAAGATGTCTTTATTAAGCTGACCAATTTAGGGGGGGATTATAATTAATTCAATCACCTTTTTGAGTCTGGTAAGGCGGGAAGTGGCCAGGTTTACCAAAGTTGCTATTCAGACAATCTTTGCACCTTTAATTTCAACCGGACTTTATTTAATTATCTTTTCTTATTCTTTTCAAAATAGAGAGGTTGCCGGTTATGGAGTGCCTTATATCAGCTTTATTGTACCGGGATTAATTATGATGAGTTTGATTCAGAATTCATTTGCCAATACTTCATCTTCCTTAATTGGAGCAAAGTATAATGGAATTATCATTGATTTTCTGCTGGCCCCTTTTTCCTATATTGAACTTACATTAGGATTTATGATTGGCGGTATGGTGAGGGGGCTTGTGGTTGGTACAGTTACCTATCTGGTGTCAATATATTTTTACGGGGGAGTAATTGCTTATCCACTGCTGGCCCTGTTTTTTGCTGTCTTAGTTTCATCTATATTTTCACTTTTTGGAATTGTAGCCGGCTTATGGGCAGAAAAATTTGATCATGTTTCAATTTTTTCTAACTTTTTTATTACTCCACTGACCTTTTTAAGTGGTGTCTTTTATTCTGTTAAAGGACTGCCGGGAATCTGGAGTGAAGTTTCTTTATTTAATCCAGTATTTTATATGGTAGATGCGACAAGGTATGCCTTTATTGGCCAGTCTGATATTTCACCTTATTTTTCAGCCCTGGTTATCGGGAGCCTGGCAGTTGTGCTGCTTGTTGTTGTTACTTATCTCTTTAAAATAGGATATAAGATTAAGAGTTAATTTAATTACTATTAAATCTAAAATTAATTAAACTGGAGGTTAAAGTTGTGGCCTGGATGGGAAAAATTTTTGGAGGAACAGTTGGCTGATGGTGCAGTCAGTATGAAAGTATTAGATCTCAGTATGCAGATACAAATGATTTAGAAAAATATTATAAAATTGGGGGTTGGGATGGATATTGATTTTTCAGTAATCCATAAACTAAAATAAATTTGGGGGTTAAAAAAATGAAAATTGTAATGATTGAGCCGATTAATATTTCAATGATGAAAATTGAAGAGTA
>JBKHDA010000028.1:0-26847 GCA_046541575.1 Halanaerobium sp.
TTCAAATTCAAAAGTATTATCAGCTATCGAAAAACTAACAAATGGTTCAATTAAAACTGTTACATTTATTTCCCAGTCAAGATCAGCAATAGTTATAATTCCAGTATATTCACCGGGTTCGAAAAAAGCAGCCTCTTTTGTTAATCCTAATTTAAACCAGCTTTTTTCCTGATTCTTTTTCATGATCAAATAACGATGTTGTGTATCCAGTGTTTCCTGCTTTTGAAGATGAGGAGTTTCTAATATTATATACCGGGCTGGAATTTCTTTTCCCTTTGAGTTTTCTAAAATAAACTTATCTAAATAAACATTTTCGTTTTTTGTTACATTTTTTGTTCCATTTTCAGCTTCAGAATTAGAACTTTTTATCTCTACAGGATCAGAAATTACTTCCCGGGGGTAATTAAGAGAAAGGTTGAGTTCATAGTCAGAAACGGTTAATCCTGCAGCTAATGTATTGATATTAATAATAATTAGGATGAAGATTACTAAAGCAAAAACTAAATTAAATTTTTTTGAGAGTCTAATTTCCAACTTCATCCCCTCCTTTTTTAACATATAATTTTCTTTTATTTTATAAAATGGAATATTTGTAACTTGTTAAATTTTTATCTAATAATTAATTTTTTTATAATTAACTTCTAACTTAATAATAACAGGTTTTTCTCTCAAAATTATTTAAATAAACTCTAAAAAATCTCTAAAAGATGATATTTTAGTCAGGGGCTGAATTTTCAGCCCCTGCCTTGTAGTGGAAAAGTGTTAGTTTAATAACACCTGCACTGCTAATTAAAAAAATAAGTCTGAAATTAATCAAGAAAAATTATAATTAAGATTATAAAGATAAACTTTAATTATATATTTCTTATTCCTCGTTTAATTTCTAAATTAATAATAACAATTTCATCTATAATAATTATGTAATTAATCTCTAAAAAATCTCTAAAAGATAAAAATTATATATTATTTTATATTTTAAGTCTTAACTTATAAGTAAAACCATAAAAAGAAAATTAATACTCCAGATTAATCTTCAGATCATTCAAGTCAAAGCCCCGGCTTAACAGCCGGGGCTAAACGAAGCACTGTGCTCCGAGATAAATAAATTATCCATAATTCAAATGTTTTCTCCGATAATTTCTTTTTTAGAATTTTGGCTCAGACTATTTTCCCATTTATAGCGTCTGTTACTCTAATATCAACTGCACAGCTAGCTACTGCATACTCTTTGATACCACCCTTAGCTCAAATAATAAGGCCTAAACCTCCAGTCCTTTAGAATAATTTTTAGCAGAAAAAACAAAAAACCACCAATTACGGTGGTTTAAAAATATACTTTAATTTTTTTCATAACTATTTATTTATACTCTAACTAATCTCTTTAATATCAATTGATGGTTTTTTGCTCAATTCTAAGTCCTGACAAAATTTATTAAAACGATTCATAATTATTCCACTACTCATCATATTTGTATCCAGCAGAAGTAAATGCATTTTATTATTTGAAACACACATAACATCACAGTTACGTAGCATTGCAGCTATTTTACCCGCTGCTTCTGCAAAAGAAATGGGTAATTTAACATCACTAAAATCCAGTTTAATCATTACAAATTCCTTTTTTAATCTTTTTACATGTCTCCTTTCCAGATCATATATTTTTTTAAAAACATCAATATTACAGATCATAGCCCCTGAGTTTTCATCTTCTTCAAAAATTATTTCTTCTTCAATTTTAGCTGACACTTCACGGCTCAGCTTGATTTTATGATATTCATTTTTTAATTCCTGACCGGGTAAAACATCAAGCTCTTTTTTTAAGATCAGCTCACATTTTTTGTAACTGTTAATTGCCTCAGCGATTCGGCCCAGCTTAACCAGAGCTTTAATATAAAGTAAATAAAAATTTTCTCGATAAGGATCGTGCTCTATACCACGGTGCAGATAATTGACTGTATCTCTATATCGCTGAGCTGAATATAGTTTATCACTCAGAGTTTCAATTAAAATTAAATAATTTTCTCGTAAATCTTCCCGCTGGATTTCAGTCCAGCCTTCATAGCGCAGAGAAGGAAAAAAATCTCCGCGATAAAGTTTAAACAACTGCTCCATTTCTTCTCTACTTAGCTCCTCGTTGGAATTCAGCAGTTCAGTTTTTTTCTCAAAATACTCCCAGTCACACCAGATCTGATAATCATCATTAATAGAATAACCACCACTTACTGATTCAACAATATCTTTAGGGATCCCATCTTTAGCCAGTGACCTTCTTAATAAATAAATAGTATTATATAATTTATTTTTGCCGTCCTCAAGATCAGATTCTTCCCAAAAAATATCCACTAATTCTTCTGCAGCAACATTCCTTTCTTTAGCCAGTAAAAGATACATTAATAAATACAGAGCACGTTTAGAAATCCAGTTACTTCCATCAACCTTTTTCCCCTGATACTCCAAATAAAATGGACCCAGACCATAGAAATTAATCTTCTCCTCATTCATAAAAACCCCCCCAAAAGTAAATTTTCTAGACAAGAACTATTAAAAGGGGCATTTGTCATTTCTGCCAAATGTCCATTATTTTAAATTTAAAATGCAGATTCTAAAATACTCTCTATATCATCTCTGTTAACCTGTCCCGCAGAATTTAGAAGAGCACTATTATGCATTGCTTTATCAATAATCTGATTGAACTCCGATCTTTTAACTCCAATTTCTTCTAAACGCAGAGGAATATCAGTTAAAGAACGCAGTTCAATTAAAATATCTACTACAGAATTAACAGCCATTAAAGCTCTATCTTCTGCTTTAATATTTGCAAATTTTTCTGCTCCTTCTAGGGCTAGTAAAATATCCTCATAAGAATTTCTGCAGTACTCAAACTTTAAATTATAAAACATTCCATGGGGTAATAGCACAGCCAGAGCATCCCCATGAGATACATCTGATATTTTCTCACAGGCATCACCAACAGCATGAATAATCCCTGCATGAGAATTTGCAAATGCTATGCCGGACATTAAGGCTGCATTATTCATTTCAGTTCTGTATTGTTTATTATTAACATCATTAACAAGTGCTTTAAGATTTTTCCCGATCAATTTTAAAGCAGAAAAAGCATAGGCATCACTGAGCGGATTTGTCTGCAGACCCGTATAAGCTTCAACTGCATGTACCAGAGCATCAAGACCTGTAGAAGCACTGAGTCTTGGCGGCAGTGTAAATGTCATTTTAGGATCAATAACTGCAAGGTCCGGCATCAATTTGCTGGAAATAAACTCCAGGTCTTTTTTGCTTTTCTGATCACTTATAACAGCATTTAAAGCTGCCTCTGAACCGGTTCCACTTGTAGTTGGAATCACAATAAAAGGCTGCATATCTCCATGTGCAGTGTCAATTCCGGTCAATTTTTTTAAATCTTCAACGCCCTCAGAAATAATTAAATTAACTCCTTTGGCAGTATCAATTGCTGCTTCTCCACCAAGAGCAATAATTCCATCACAATTTAATTCTTTATATCTCTCTGAAGCTTTTTTTACAATTTCCAGGGTAGCTTGATTAGGAATAGTTCTGATAATCTGGCGCTGATTTATTTCTATATTTTTTAGGCTGGCAAGTAGAACATCCAATACTTTGATTTCATCTAAAGTCTGATTGGTCAATATTAAAGGAGTGCTGACATGCAGTTGTTCCAGTTCATAGTTTAAAGTTGATAAAGCCTGCTCTCCCGAATTTATCTTAACAGGACTAAAAAATTCGAAATAATTCGAAGTTTGCATTTAAATTTCACCCTTTTCTCTAGATAAAAATATTGCTTTAATAATTAACTGCAGCCGAGATATTTTTCTTTCAAAATCATGATTTAATAACTCCTCAGAAAATTTATCAGCCATAATATAGAACTCGACAATTTCTAAAATATAAATAAAGGAGACTGCATATTCCATATCACCTTCCAAAATCACCTTGTGCTCAGAAAAAGCCTGCCTTATTCCTTCTTTAGCTGAAAAAACTTGATATGCAAACTCTTCATCTTTAAAATATATCTTTAAATCAACATTTTCAGGATGATTGTGGTAGCCGTAGTATTTAATTTCATTTTTATTTTTTTTAAGTATAATATATGGACTATTTTTATCAACAGCCACTGCAGCACTAAAATTTTTCGGCAAAAAGGATAATTCTTTTTCTATTTTTAGATCTTTATCAGATAAAATAGTAAAAGATCTTCCTATAAGTGATAGTATAAATTTATCAATTAAATGATGCAGATATTTCAAAATCAAAGCCCCCTCTATTAAAAATCTCTATATTTAGCTCTCACTCCACCTACCAGTTTCAACCTTGTTCTAGCTGCAGTAAGATGGGCCTCACCAATTTCTGTAATTGATAGTCTAACCGGTACTGCTACATTTTTAAGATGCATACCAATTAAAGCATCACCAATATCAATACCAAGATCTGCTTCCATATTTTCTACAGTCACAGCTTCTTCAAATTCTTTAAATGCAGCTGCCGCAAATGCACCCCCGGCTGATCTGTGTGGTATGACATTTACCTCATTAAAAGAATATTTCTGCTGTGCTTCTTTTTCTATAACCAGTGAACGATTAATATGCTCACAGCCCTGGACTGCAAGATAAAGATCAAATTCCCTTACAATTGAAATTATTTTCTTAATAATTTTATCTCCTAAATCAATATCCGTAGCTGACCCAATTTTTTTACCCTGTATCTCACTTGTACTTCCACCTAATAGAAAAATAGATCCAGCTTCCGGTTTAGCTATATTTATTAATTCTCTGATGGCTTTTTCGACATCAGTTAATATTTTTGTTGTCTGCATTAAAATCTCCTTTCTAACTTATCTATAACTATATTTTAACTCAAAAATGCATATATCGCAAATATGTGATTTTTTGTACAAAGTTATATTTTTGCTTTTTAGATGAAAAAAAGCCGGAAATCTCCGACTTATTAGTGATTAGAATTCTATATACTGATTTTTGATTGACTTTTATGATTTAGCAGTTATTTCTGCTTCTAACTCAAAATAACGCTCTCTGGCAGATTCGGACAACTCATTCAATATTTTTTCTCTAAATTTAAAAGCTAATTTTTTTCGATCATGTTTTTTATTATCATCTAATATTTCTGACCAGCTGATTTTACTGCTCTTATTAAAAAGATCATAATCAACCAGTCTCTCACCCTGGCTGTTATATTCAAAAGCAAATAATATTTTTTTGATTTCAAGTGGTGATAAAAATGTAAAGAGTCTTACCTGATAAGCAGTAATTGAAAATAGGGCAAATGCATGATCCTTAGTCCAGGATTCTCCCAGTATAATTCCTGCTTCTAAATCAGATAAAATTGTGATTAACCTTTCATATTCTAACTCATAAAGCTCATCAGAATCATAAATATTAATTTTTAATTCTGACCACTGATGATCTTCAAGTCCATGGGTTATATATCGGACAGCATCCCGCCTCAGCTCTTCAAAAACTAAAGTGGCTTCTTTTTTTACTAAAATATTATCCCTTACTTTTTTTAGGGATTTTAATCTGGACTTAATTGGCTGTTCAGTAAATGAAATTATTGTACTGTCAGTACTCCCCTGATCGATTCCTTCTAAAATTGAAACTTCTTCAGCCTGATAATTTTCAATAATTTCTTCTATAACTTTCTGCCCTTTTTTAGGTATTCTCATCACTAGCTGTCCTGGTCCGGCAGTTGCATACTCTACCGCTTTACTTAAATTGTGATTATTTAGAATCATTGTCAAAAGTGCTGTAGAATTCATTGCTAAATATAAAATTAAATCTGAATCTCCTACCTTTAAACTTTCTTTTTTGTAATCACTTAAAAAAACTATTACAGATTCTTCTGCTGCAAGTTTAATAGCTGTTTGGAAATCTAATTTCCTGAGATCAGTTTTTTTAGCAAGATTTTGATAAAAAGATTCTGGGTCTTTAACTTTTAAAAATAAATAGCGGGGACCACTGCGCACAAAATTCATCAAATCACTCCCGGACTTTTAATTATTTAAAATTTCTTAAAATTTAAGCAAAAAAGAAATTAGCCAGATCATTGCAAATCTGACTAAAATTAATTTCTAATTAAATCATATTAAAAGTTTTATACTGTCTACCCTGGTCAACTGTCCAGGGATATTTAATTTTATAATCTTCCTTAGAAGGCAGAAGTAAATAATTAATATTTAAGATTCCATTAAAATACTTGCCCTGACTGTCAAAATTTTGTTTCTGGTTATGTCCAAAAAGATTAATGTCAGCATTTAGAGGTAAGTTTTCAGGATAATGAGCCAGTCCGATTTTAACTCCACCCAGTTCGATTATACTTCCCTCAGCTAAAATTTCGCTTCGTTCCTTATTTCCCTTAATTATTTTTATATCATCATGATTTCCAGGAATATATATTATTCTGGCATTTGTTAATTTCTCAAGATTACTTATAAATTCAGCTGATTTTTTCTGATAAAGTGGTAAGAGTTCTTCTCCAGCATTCTCTAATTTTAAATTATCTACCAGATCACCTGTATGAATAATAACGTCAGGTCGACTGTAGCTCAGCATTTTATAAATATGAGAATAAATAGTTTCAGGTGTATCACTGATATGCATTATTTTTAATTCACTGGAATTATGATATTCTTCCGGTAATTTATACCGGTTTTTAAAGTCAATAACTCCACTGCTTACATTTTTAAATACTTCTTTTAATACTGAAGTCATCTTATCACTCCTCTACTCATCTACTTTTTGACTTCATTAATTTTTTATTTTGTTATATTTAATTATAATACTTTCAACTTTAAAATTCAAGCAATATTTTTTATTTATTTTCCCTGAAACTTAGTCAGGGTCTTACCATCTAAATAATTAAACTGCCTTCCCTGATATGTCTCCCGTTTCTTCATCTTTTTTATAATTTGCTCATGTATTTCCCACCAGGGAGTATTCCAGTTTACAAAAAGAGTTTCTTCCCCGGGTGCTCTTCCTATCAGGCGCTGTACTGCTATATCAGGAGACAGATTCTCTAAAAATAAAATAACTCGTTCAATATATTCTGTAAGAGAACAAATTTCCAATTCTCCCTTTTTATATTGTTTGGCAAAAACCGAATTTTCTCTAACATAAAGGGCATGAAGTTTAACATGATTAATTTTTAATGCCGATAAGATTCTTGCCCCCTCAATTACATCCTCTCTGCTGTCTCCAGGCAAATTTAGTATCAGATGAGCACCAACCTCAACATCTAATCTCTTAGCTGTTAAAACTGCATTAATAAACTCCGCCAGCCCATGCTGTCTATTAACTTTCTTTAAAGTCTTATAATTTACTGTCTGCAGACCAAATTCAAAAGCCAGCTCAATTTCTTTGTCATTTTCTGCTAAAGTATTTTTTAAAGAAGCCATATATTTTTCACTAATTGAATCAGGTCTGGTTGAAAAATATACTGCTTTAACTCCCTCAACCTCTGCAGCTTTTTTTGTATATTCTTTTAATTTCGCAAGGGGCAGATAGGTATTGGTGTAATTTTGGAAATAAGCTATAAACTGATCTACACCGTAGCGCTCCCCAATATATTCTTTATTTTCTAACAGTTGACTTTTAACTGACATATCATCAGGCAGCATCTCAAAATCTGCTCCCTCTTCCCCGCAAAAGTAACAGCCTTCTTCTGCAAAACTGCCGTCTCTGTTGGGACAGGTTGTTGGTAAATTTACAGGTAATTTATATGTTTTCTCTCCATATTTATCTTTTAAAAACTGTGAATATTTATAATAGGGTTCTGCTTCCATTTCTACACCTCTTAAACTGTTTTCTTGAATTTCTCCAATCTCTTATTTCTTGCTTTTAAATAGTTCATTACACTTTCTGTACTGCGGTTAACTATTAATTCTGGCTCAAAATTTTCACTTTCGAAAATGAAATTCAGGCTTGAATATTCTCCAATTTCATCATAAAAATGAGCATCACTATTTACAGCTAGTTTAAAATTATATTTTCTGGCAAGTTTTAATAGTTCAAGTGATTTATTTTTTATACCCCGAGTGTGATCTTTTTTGGGACTGTATGAGCTTGCATTTAATTCTAAAATAACATTATTTTTAGCTGCAGCTGCAGCAACTTTTTCTAAATACAGTGGATATTCTCTCTGTACCGGATGAGTAATCATATCAAGATATGGATTCTCCATTGCTTTAATTGTTGCCTCAGTATAATCTTTCTTATTTGCTAAAGTATGTCCAGTTAAACGATGGATACCGGCTGAAACAAATTCAAGCCTGTCAAGTTCTTCTGCAGCTAAGTCTAATTTGCCATCATCTAAAATATTTGCTTCTACACCTTTAATAATTCTAACTCCATATAATTTTTCAGGTACAATAGAAATATTTCCAAAATGATAAATATGAGGACCACCCGGCATCTGAGGACCGTGATCGGTTAAAGCTATTAATTTAATTCCTTTTCTAAATGCACCCTTTGCCATTTCGTCTACTGTACAGTAAGCATGTCCACTTGCTACTGTATGAGTATGCAGATCAGTAGTAATTTTCAATATTAAAACACTTCCCTTCCTTATTTACTTATTAGCTTATAAAAGACAGGTTAATAATACATTAAAAGTCTATTAATTATCTGTAAACATTTTAACAGTCCTGATAAATAAAAGCAAATCAAAGTGAAAAAGCCTGACATTAATGCCAGGCTTTAATTAATGTTTATTAAGTTGTCAAAAATTTAACTAACTTATTGAAGCTTGATAGATTTTATTAACTGAATCTTTAAGCACCTTATCAAATTCTTCAGCAAATTACTCTAAATTCAAATCCTACAGCTATCTATTCCCCTCAGTAGTCTCTAATTTGGCAAATTCAGGTAAAGAATTGATCAGTGGCATCTCAACCTTTCCCTGTATTAATGGTAATACATAATCTTTAAATTCTTCATTTACACCGTTCTGCGCCTTATTTATATATTTTTCAGGCAGCAGTTTTACTTTATTAGCAACTTTTTCTGCAGAGACTTTAATTACTTCAGCCTGATATGGATTATTTGACACTCTCTCTAAAGCAATTGTCAGCCCTGATTCTCCAGCTAAAGCAGTCTCTACAGCCTTTACTCCAACTAAATAAGCTTCATTTCTATCTACCCCGGATGCACAGTGAGCTGCCGCCCTCTGCATTACATCAAACTTAATAGATTTAACCCGCTTACAGAGATTATCCCTGATAAAAGGAACAAGTGTCTCTGCTACACCTCCCAATCTTTTATGTTTGAAATGGTCATGGGCTGTACTATTGGCAGCGGTTATATATTCCCCATTTTTATCTTTTAAACCCTCTGATACCACTACGTTTATTGCTTTTTGTTCTTTCATTTTCTTTTCAACATCTCTAACAAAGTTGTTTATACTGAACTTTGACTCGGGAAGATAAATAAAATCTGGGGCTGCTAATTTATCATTAGAGGCCAGGATACTTGCAGCGGCAAGCCAGCCTGTACTGCGGCCCATCGTCTCAATAATATGAACATTTTTTACATCATAGACTCTGCTGTCTCTGGCAATTTCCATAACTGAAGTTGCAATATATTTTGCAGCACTTCCATAGCCCGGACAGTGGTCTGTATGAACCATATCATTATCAATAGTTTTAGGAACCCCTATTATTTTGATTCCAATTCCCTTTTCTCGTGCATAACTGTCCAATTTAGCAACTGTATCCATCGAGTCATTTCCACCAACATAAAAAACATAAGCAACATTCAATCTTTCTACCAGCTCAAAAAATTTAATATAATCTTCTTCATTTTTATCATAATGATCAATTTTGTATCTACAGGTTCCAATTATTGTTGAAGGCGTATTACTCAATAGATTTAATTCATTTTTATTTATATCAGTTAAATCTATAAATTCACCTTTTAAAAATCCCTGTATTCCAAATCTCATGGCATAAATTTTATCAATATTTTCTTCATCTCTTATCGCATCAATTATTCCTTTATAACTGCTGTTAATAACTGCTGTCGGCCCACCGGATTGCCCAATCAAACAATTAGTTTTTTTCATTTTCAATCCTCCTCATAGCTAAATTAACCAGAAAATTAATTGAGTTAAGCCTCAGCATATCCTTTTTAGAACAAATATGCATTCACAGCAAATTTCAGATTCTTAAAATCCACGAACAATTTATAATAACCCTTATTATTATAATTAAATATTTTTTAGAAAATTCCTTCTTATATAAATAATTATTTTTAAGATAAAAAAAAGACGCCCTTAAAGGGAGTCTTAATTTTGACTTAATATTTTTGTTAAAAAGCTCTGTATTCTTTCAGATTCAGGATTAACAAATATTTTTTCGGGAACCGTATCACTAATAATTTTACCATGATCCATAAATATTACTCGATCAGATACATCTCTGGAAAAGCCCATCTCATGTGTTACAATCAGCATAGTAATATTTTCTTCAGCCAAATCTCTGATTACTGTTAAAACTTCTCCAACTAATTCAGGATCTAAAGAAGAAGTAGGCTCATCAAAAAGCATAATATCGGGCTCCATTGCCAGAGCTCTTGCAATGGCAACTCTCTGTTTTTGTCCTCCTGAAAGCTGGGCAGGATAACTATCCTTTTTATCATAGAGACCAACTTTTTTGAGCAGCTTTTCTGCTCTTATTTTAGCATTTTCTTTTTTTTCACCTTTTACAACTATTGGTGCTTCAATTAAATTACCCGTTACTGTTTTATGAGGGAAAAGATTAAAACCCTGAAAAACCATACCCATTTTCTCGTAAGCTTTTTTTCCGGATTCAGTAACCGAAATCCCTTCTATATATAATTCACCTGAATTAATTTCTTCCAGACCAATTAGTGAACGCAGAAGAGTACTTTTACCGGAACCGGAAGGACCAATAATCGAAATAACCTCTCCCTGCTTTACTTCAAAAGAGATTCCAGCCAACACCTCCAGCTCACCAAAGCTTTTATGAATATTTTTAGCTTTTATCATTTCCAAAATTATCACCTATTCGTAAACAGAATATTTTTCTTCTAATTTGCGGAAAACTGTAACAATAACTGAACTAATTACTAGATAAAATACTGCAGCTATTATAAAAGGTATAATAGAAAAATCCCTTGTTACAGCAACTTTAGCTGAACGCAGTAAATCGCCCAGTCCAATCACAGCTACTAATGCACTATCTTTAACCAGATTTATTGCTTCATTACTGGTTGCTGGTAAAACTCTTTTTACAGTTTGAGGAATTATAATTCTGCTCATTGTCTGCCTGTAATTCATGCCAAGAACCTTTGCTGCCTCATACTGGCCCTCATTAATTGATTCGATTCCACCTCTAAAAATTTCAGTAAAATAAGCACCATAATTAACAATAAAAGTTAAAACAGCAGCCGGAAAAGGCTGCAGTGTTATACCAAGCACCGGCAGTCCATAATAGGCAAAGAAAAGCTGTAATAAAAGAGGTGTACCTCTAAATACCCAGGTGTAAAAAGATAAAATCGATTCTAAAAATGGAATTTTAGAGATTTTCCCCAGTGCTCCCGCTATTCCCACCAGTACAGAAAATACAGCTGTGGCCAAATAAAGCTGGAAGGTAACTATACTACCTTCCAGTATATATCCTGATACGTTAATTATATAATCAAACAAATAAATGCCTCCTACTTAAGAACAATATCTTCTCCAAACCATTTTTCTGAAATTTCAGCTGCTGTACCATCTTCAATCATCTCATCTAATGCCTCATTCAGTGCTTCTCTAAAAGAATCTGCTCCATCTCTTACTCCAACTCCATACTCTTCTCCACCAAAATCTTCTTCGAGAACTTTAAACTGACCGGGACGCTGACTCATATAATAACGGCCAACAATAACATCTAAAACAACCGCCTGGACTCTTCCAGTTTGTAAATCCATTAATGCTTCAGTATTATTTGAGAACTGACGCAGTTCTTCAAAACTATCCATTACTTCCGGCTCTGATTCTACTGCACTAACTGCACTACTTCCCAACTGAATTCCAACAATCTTATCAGCCAGATCATCTTTTGTTTCAATATCACTATCTTTTTGAACCATAATACTCTGAGAATTTTCAAGATAGGGCTTAGTGAAATCAATACTTTCTTCTCTTTCTTCAGTAATAGTCAGTCCATTCCAGATCACATCAATCGTTCCATTTTTAAGGCTTAAAATTACTCCATCCCAGTCAACAGCTTTAAACTCAACTTCAACTCCCAGTCTTTTGGCTGCTTCCTTGGCTAAATCTATATCAAAACCAACAATTTCTCCACTATCATCTCTAAAACCCATTGGTGGGAAACTGTCATCAAGTCCTACTACCATTTTACCTTCTTCCTGAATCTCAGCCAGAGAATCTTCGGCCATTACATTACCACCAATTAAAAGCAAAGCTAAAATCACTACTACAAAAATATTAAATAAATTGTTTTTCATTCTTTTTTTCCTCCTTGATTTCTTTTACTCTATTATACTTTATTACTTTATTGTTGTAAAGTGCTGATGTAAAAAATATTGAATAAATCAAAATCTTTTTTCAGAACAATAATATCTCTTCAAACATAAATAAGAGGACGAATTACTATTCGCCCTCTACTTTAAATCTATAATTTTACTTTAATTTACTTAAGATGTGCCTGACCTCTATAAACTAAGCCTCTAACACCATCTACAGTAATTATCTCACCATCTTTAAAGTCATCACTGATATCTCCAGTATTAACTACTACAGGAATACCAATATTTAGACCAACAATTGCAGGGTGTGAGGTTAAACCTCCACCATAGGTAACTACTGCAGCAGCTTTCTTCATTGCAGGTATATAATCCCGGTCAGTCATAGGAGCAATCATAATATCTCCTTCTTCAATCTTTTCAATTGCTTCTTCTGCACTCTTAACCAGTTTAGCTTTTCCAACTGCTATGCTCTTACCAATTCCCTGACCATCAGCAACTGGCTTACCAACAACATCAATTTTGATTAAGTTAGTTGTACCAGAAATACCAACAGGAGTACCAGCTGTAATTGTTACCAGATCTCCTTCTTCAATTAGCTTGTGCTCAACAGCAGTAGAAATAGCATTATCCATCATTTCATCAGTTGTAGAGCTTCTGGCTGCAAGTAATGGAGAAACTCCCCAGGTCATTGCCAGCTGATGTAATACTCTCTTATTTGGTGTAACAGCAATAATAGGTGTCTGCGGTCTATATTTAGAAACTGTACGTGCAGTTAGACCGGAACCTGTAGATGTAATAATTGCTTCTGCCCCGAGTTCTTCTGAAGTCTGACAGGTGGCAAGTGAAATTGCAGCAGTTACAGAATCAGCTGCAAATTCATATTTGCCGGCAAATTTATCTCTATAACTTTCGGAGTTTTCAACTTCTTGAGCAATCTGAGCCATAGTCTTTACTGATTCTACAGGATATTTACCGGCTGCAGATTCTCCAGATAGCATGGTTGCATCTGTTCCATCATAAATAGCATTTGCAACATCAGAAGCCTCAGCTCTTGTTGGACGAGGATTTCTGATCATTGAATCAAGCATCTGAGTAGCAGTAATTACAGGTTTTGATGCTTCATTACATTTTTTGATCATCATCTTCTGTACAATTGGTACCTTTTCTGCAGGGATTTCTACTCCCAGGTCACCACGAGCAACCATAATTCCATCTGCTACTTCTAAAATAGAATCAAGATTTTCTACACCTTCCTGATTTTCTATTTTAGCAATAATGAAAATACCTTCATCTCCACTCTCTTCTAAAATTTTACGAATTTCAATTACATCATCAGCTTTACGAACAAAAGAAGCAGCAATAAAATGCATTCCCTGTTCTACACCAAAACGGATATCTGAAATATCTTTTTCTGTTAGAGCAGGTAAACTTACTTTGACTCCTGGTAAGTTAACACCTTTACGAGAACCAAGTTCTCCACCATTAACAACTTTAGTTACTAGATCATCACCATTAATTGCTGTAACTTCAAGTTCAATTAAGCCATCATCAATTAAGATTTTATTTCCAACTTCCATATCCTGTGCTAGATCCTTGTAAGATACAGAAATTTTATCAGTTGTACCTTCAACATCTTCTTTAGAAATAACTAGCTCAGAACCAGCTTCTAACTGAATCTTGTCACCCTTCATTTCTCCAGTTCTAATTTCAGGGCCTTTTGTATCAAGCATTAAACCCACAGTTTTACCTGTTTCTTTTTCTGCCTGCTTAACCATATCGATTCTCTGCATATGTTCTTCATGATCTCCATGAGAGAAATTCATCCGGGCCACATTCATCCCTGCATTTACAACGTCCTTGATGATTTCTTTATCATTTGTTGCTGGTCCTAAAGTACATACTATCTTCGTTTTTCTCATATTAACCTCCCAGTTATTTTACTTACATAGATAAAATGTTTGCTAATTTATAAATATCCATATTTATGGTCTGAGTCTTTTTAATTGCATCCTTAATTTCACAGGAACCTATAGAATTATCCTTGTAATTAACCATTTTATCTCTTTTACCTTCCAGTAAAAGTTCAACAGCTTTAGCTCCCATACGGCTGGCTACAATTCTGTCTGTTGCAGTAGGACTTCCACCCCGCTGCAGGTGACCTAAAATAGTAACTCTAGTTTCCATACCAGTTCTATCTCTAATTAAGTCCCCCATAGCCATCCCGGGACTGCCGTGATATTCACTTAAATCGGCAAATGGGGCCTTTACTCCCTCTGCAATTAAAATAAGACTATGTAACTTACCTCTATCAAAGCCTTGTGTAATTTTATCACAAACTTCCTGTGGTGTAAAATCTATTTCCGGAACTAAAATATATTCAGCTCCACCAGCCAGTCCGGTCATTAATGCTAAATAACCAGAATCTCGACCCATGCATTCTATTACAAATGTTCTTTCATGTGAGGTGGCTGTATCTCTAATTTTATTAATTGCATCTAAAATTGTGTTCATAGCGGTATCAACACCGATTGTATAATCAGTACAGGAAAGATCATTATCAATAGTACCTGGAATACCAACTGCTTTAATGTCACTTTCAGCATTTATTTTCTGGACTCCTTTTAAGGAACCATCACCACCAATTACAACAACGGCCTCTATACCTTCTTCTTCCAAATTAGCATATGCTTTTTTTCTCCCCGCTTCTGTTATAAACTCCTTACAGCGGGCAGAAAGCAAAATTGTCCCTCCCCGCTGAACAATATCTGCAACAGATCCTCGTTCCATTGGAAAGAAATCTTTTTCAATTAACCCCTTATATCCATGTCTAACTCCAATTACTTTCAGTCCCTTATAGATAGCTGTTCTAACAACAGCTCTTATAGCAGGATTCATGCCCGGGGCATCTCCTCCACTTGTAAGTACTGCAATTTTATTCATTTTTTACTCCTCCAATTAAAAATTTTTATGTAAACAGGAATAGGCTTCTTCTGCTTCACTTGCCGGCACCTTTACCTGATAACTTCCAGAACCGGCATCATCAATCTGAACCATAAAGCCTTCTTTTTCCATAATTTTTAAAATATTATCAGCTTCTTCTTCAGAAGAAGCTATATATACCACCTGCCACATTAGTAACTCCTTTCAATTTCCCGATAATTTTTACTATCCGGAAATAAAGCTATTTATCACTGCCTCCTGAGTTAACCTTACCGTGTTTACTCATTATTTCTGCTTTACCTCTAATTTTCATTGCTGAAACATTTTCTGTAAACTGAGCAGCCAGGATTTCTCCCTTATCCAATTTTTCTGTATGATTAAATTTTGTGTCTTTACCTCTGGTTAAACCAATAATTGTAACCCCATTTTCTAGAGCCTTAATTAAAATATAATCAGCATTAACATCCATTGTTTTTCCTCCTTTATCCACTTAATAATATAATAAGCAAAAAAGCATTGTCAAGAAATTTTGACATTTTTAAGACAAAGTTTGCAGGCGTTTTTAGTTTTTACTGACCAATAGTCAATAAAACGAAAGGCTTTAGAGTCTTAGATAAATTGATACTCTGATTTCTTTAAGGCCTTTTTTAGTTCGTCTTTTGTCTGCTGACTGCTGTTAATATTATACTTATCAGCAGTTATTATAAGCTTATTATTCTTTTTCAAGAGAACAGCTGCATTACCTTCTTTTTTTAGTAAATATTTTTTTAGATTAATAATTCTTTTTTTAGCTAAATTTGAGATATCAATTAAAAGCAAATCTTCCTTTAAAGAAATGATTCTTTTAGCAATTAACTGACCATCATTTTTTTCACCATAAATTAAAAGACCTCTATTCTCTGATAAATCAAATTTAATTTTTTTAAATAAATCAGAAAAAACTATTACCTCTAATTTTTCTTGCCGGTCAGCTACAGTTAGAAAAGCCATTTTATTATTGCGTTTAGTAATATGCTCTTTATAATTTGTTAAATATGCGGCTGTCATCACTTTTTGCTTTTCTGGAGCTTTGATAACTTTTTTGATTGAAAAAATATTCAGCTGCTGAAGTTTATCCCTGTATTGATCCAGCGGATGAGCTGAAAGATAAATTCCGAGAAATTCTTTTTCCTGCTCCAGTATAGTTTCAGTTTTTAGCTCTTCTACTTCTGTATATTTTAGGTCTTCCTCCAGAAACTCGTTCTGATCCTCAAATAATTCTGCAAAAGACTGCTGCCCCTGAGCTCGATGTTTTGATAAATTATTATATTTATTATAGAGTTCCTCATAATTTAAAAGTAGTGAAGCTCTGCTGACTGCAATTTGATCAAAGGCACCTGCCTTAATAAAGGCTTCCAGACTCTGAACATTAATTGCTGAAATATCAACCCTTTTTAAAAAATCAATCAGGGAAGTAAACTCCTTTTCTTTTCTTGCTTCTACCAGAGCCTCAATTGAAGTAGAACCAACATTTTTGATTGCCTTCAGCCCATAACGGATTTGATCATCATTTTCAGCAGTAAAATCATGATAACTCTGATTAATATCAGGTGGCAGAATCTCCAGACTAATTTCGCGTGAAGCCTTAATATAATCTGCAATTTTATCCTGATTGCCCATCACTGAAGAAAATAAAGCTGCCATAAATTCAGCCGGATAATGATATTTTAAATAGGCGGTCTGATAGGCTAAAAATGCATAGGCAGTAGAATGTGATTTATTAAAACCATAGCCGGCAAAATACTCCATCTGATCAAAAATTTCCTGGGCTGTATCCTCTTTTAAGCCCCGCTCTACTGCTCCCTCAACAAATTTTTCTCTTTCTGCAGCCACCAGTTTTAGTTTCTTTTTACCCATCCCCCGGCGCAGCAGGTCAGCTTCTCCCATACTGTATCCGGCCAGACTGCTGGCAATTTCCATAACCTGTTCCTGGTATAAAATCATGCCAAATGTTTCTTCTAAAATAGGTTTCAATTTAGGATGCAGATATTCAGCTTCTTTTTTGCCGTGTCTGATATCAATAAAATCATCTACAATATTACTGCCTAAAGGACCCGGTCTCCCCAGAGCCAGCATAGCAATTAAATCATTAAAGCGCTCCGGCTTCATTTTTTTGTTTAAAGACTGGAATAAATATGATTCCATCTGAAAAACACCGGCTGTTTTTCCGGTTGAAAGAAACTGATATACTTCAGCATCATCCAGAGGAATATTGTCAATATCAATATTTTGACCCTGACGTTCTTCAATTAATTTTAAGGTGTTTTTGATCACCGTTAAATTTCTTAAACCTAAAAAGTCCATTTTTAAAAGACCCAGTGCTTCTAAATCCCCCATCGGCAGCTGGGTAATGACACTCTCATCCTGTTTCTGCAGGGGAACAATCTGAGCCAGCGGCTCTGCTCCAATGATTACACCGGCTGCATGAGTTGAAATATGCCGCGGCAGACCCTCAACACCCCTGGCATAATCGAGCAGTTCTTTAATTTCTCCATCATTTCGATAAAGTTCCTGCAGTTTATTTTGATCCTTTATGGACTGTTCTATACCCTTACGAGAAGAAATTAATTTAGCTACTCTATCAACTTTACCGTATGGAATCGCCAGAACTCTACCGACATCCCTGACTGCCGCGCGAGCTGCCATAGTACCAAAGGTTCCAATCTGAGCTACCCGCTCTGAACCATATCTTTCTTTTACATATTCGATAATCTGATCCCGATTCTCATCAAAATCAATATCGATATCAGGCATTGTTACCCGTTCTGGATTTAAAAATCTCTCAAAAATAAGACCGTATTTTAAGGGATTAACCTTGGTTATATTTAAAAGATAGGCCACCAGACTCCCGGCTGCTGAACCGCGTCCGGGACCAACCATAATTTCATTATCTTCTGCATATTTTACAAAATCATAAACAATTAAAAAATAGGCTGCATAACCCATCTCAAAAATAATCTTAAGTTCATATTTAAGCCTCTCAACAGCCTCCTGATCTGAAGCCATAGCTTTAGACTTTAGACCCTTAAAACAAAGTTTTTTTAATAAATCTTCTGGAGAACTCTCTTCTCCCAGATCCGGATATTCAGGTAGATAAAAATGATTAAAGTCCAGATCTAACTCAACTCTATCTGCAATTTTAACAGTATTTTGATAGGCAGAATCAAGCTCAGGGAATAATCTTTTCATTTCAGTCGGTGATTTGTAATAAAATTCTTCTCCACTAAAAGTCATCCTATTTTCATCATCAACAGTTGTTCCAGTCTGCAGGGCCAGCAAAATATCCTGCAGTTCAGCATCTTCTTTATTTAAATAGTGGCTGTCATTTGTTACAACTGCCGGAATATTTTCTTCCCTACTTAATTTAAGCAAACCCTGAGCTGCTTCCTTTTCTTTTTGTAAATTGTGGTCCTGCAGCTCCAAAAAGAAATTTTCTTTACCAAAAATAGCCTGGTAATCAGAGGCTGCCTTTTTAGCCAGATCATAATTGCCGTTAATTAACAGCTGGGGAATTTCACCCTGCAGACAGGCAGACAGGCAGATTAAACCCTGACTGTATTCTGCCAGCAGTTCCTTATCAACACGGGGTTTATAGTAAAAACCTTCCAGCCAGGCTTTAGATACCAGCTGAATTAAATTATGATAGCCCTGCTTATTCTGAGCCAACAGCAGCAGATGATAGCGCTTGCGGCTTTTTTCAAAGCGGCTGCCTGGAGACAGATAAAGCTCTGCTCCAATAATCGGTTTAATCCCTTCTTTTTTTGCTTTTCTATAAAAATCAATCATTCCATATAGCACACCGTGATCGGTTATAGCAGCTGCCGGCATCTCATATTCTTTTGTTTTTTTAATCAGGGAATCTACTCTGATTGCTCCATCCAGCAGACTAAAGGCTGTGTGGTTGTGAAGATGGACAAAATTGGCCATTTAAATCATTCCTTTTAAATTTAAACTTGTAAAATCTTGAGTTTTTTTGTATAATATAATCAAATGTCAATTTAGGAGGTGCAAGCATGAAAGAAGAAGTACAGAAATATATTGATAAAATTAGACCAAGTCTTCAGGCTGATGGTGGAGATGTTGAATTAGTAGAAGTTACTGAAGATGGCATTGTTAAAGTTAAACTTTTAGGAGCCTGTAGTGGTTGTCCAATGTCAACCTTAACCATAAAAAATGGTATTGAAAGAACCTTAAAAGAAAATGTTGACGGTGTTAAAGAAGTTCAACCTGTTTAATTCTTTAACTGATTTAAATTCTTAAAGTATTATATAGATAGAAAAAGATTTTAAAAGCATCCTCAAAAAGGGGATGCTTTTTTAATTTATTTTAGCTGTTTTTAGTATCTGCTACAGATTCATTCTTTTCTTCTGAATCAGCTGATCCGGACTCTTCAGATTTCTCTGTCTCAGGCTTTAATTCTTCCTCAGAAATTCCAACTTCAATATCCGAAAATATTATTTTTTGAATATCCTGTATTGTCTGGCTCAGTTCATATTCTGCTTCTAAATATTTTTTTACATTATTGTTAATTTCAATAAAGTTCTGCAGATTCTGCAGTCTTTCTTTATCTTCCTCATTCAATTCTTCTCCTGCCATTCTCTTGCTCTGCATTTCCATCATCAAATTCTGATAATCAAGCAGCATTTTTTTCGAACCTTCTTTTGCCATTACCTTTTTGCGTAATTCCAGATAATTTTGATATTGATCAGAATTCTCCAACTTTCTCTTCAATCTTCTTGCAGTATCCTGTACTGACATTAAGATTCCTCCTTCAAAATTTTAATTTCAGCATTAATTTCTTCTTCAATTTCTATTATACCAAATGTATAATTTTTTTCCAGACGTTTATCTGTAGGTGAACCTGGATTAAAGAATAATTTGTCACTAAACCTCTCATTAAAAGGGCGGTGTGTATGACCAAAGACTATTATGTCACTTTCAACAAAACTATAATTTAAACCCTGTAGAATATTTTTGCCTCGAAATTGATGACCATGAATAACAGAAATTTTCTTCCCGGCTGCCTCAAAAGTTAATTTATCTTTTAATTTTCGCTGTAATTGATAACTGTCTCTATTTCCGGCAACTGTTTTTACTTCTGCTATTGACTTTAATTTATTTAAATATCTTTCTTCACAGTGATCACCGGCATGAATAATTAAATCAACATTTTTTAATGCCCTGGTTAATTCTTCCGGATAATTTTTGTTTGCATTGGGCAGATGTGTATCTGAAATAACTCCTATCCTCATTTGCTATTAAACCTCCATTAATTTGAAAAAAACAACTTAGCCAGCAGTGGATATTTAATTTTTACTGCATCATAGGGACATAATTCCTGACAGCAGAAACAGCGAATACACTCATCTAAATCCACTTCTGGAAAATTATCAACCATAGTAATTGCATCAGGTGGGCAGTTTTCAGCACAGGTTTTACAGCCCACACATTTATTTTCTTTAAAAACCGGTTTGGGCCTCAGAAATTTTTCTAAAATATCTGATAAAAAATCCGGCATTCTTGAATCAAGCAGATTATTTTCCTTTTCAATTTTAGGTATCTCAACATTTTCCAGGACCTCAATCTGGTCTCCTCTGAGCTCTAAATTATCTTTTTTTATAATTTGATCTTTCAGAGCAGCCTTAATTGAAGGAACCTTTTCTTCCGGCGAAATTCCCATTAATCTCACAGCTGCCAGATCTAAATAATAGGGAGAAGTGGAAGCAAGCAGATAATTAAATTCTTTTGGCTTACCGTTAGAAGGTCCCTCTCCCTCCATCCCCACAACTGCATCCATAATTGTCAGCTCCGGTGCCACAAGGCCTGCAAGATCATTTAACATCCTCGAAAAATCATAAACTGACTGTATTCTGAGATGATATTCTGCCTTTAAGACCCCGGGTATACAGCCAAAAAGATTTTTAACTGCCCCGGTATACATTGTTAAACCATGAGTTTTTAATTTCGGCAGATTTATTATTAAATCAGCATCCTCTAAATAAGATGCCAGCTGAAAAGATTTATTGATTTTTCCAGCCTTATATTCATGTTTTTTGGAATCAGTGTTGTAGTTCAAACTCAATCCTTCTTCAGCAGCCATTTCATAGAGACCGGATTTTTGATAAGCTCTTTTTAATAATTTATCATTAAAAGGACCACCAGGACTATCAGCAATTATTACTTCAGCTCCCAATGCTTTCACCTTTCTAGCAAGAGCTCTTATAAATTCAGGATTGGTAGTCACTGCAGCCTCCGGAGCCTTTCCCATTAAAAGATTTGTTTTAAAAACAATCCGATCACCGTCACTAATAAATTTTTCCAGCCCACCCAATTCCTTTAACAGAGAATCTAATTTTTCAGATAATTCCTCTGCCTGATAACTATAACATTTTTTAGCAGCTACAATAGTCATTTTTTTACCTTCTTTCATTTTTAAAACAGAAAAAATTAAAACCGGCACTAAGGCCGGCTTATTTGCAAAATTTTATAACTCGCTTATAAACTGGATCTTAACCAGTCAATGGCAAAATAATTTAAGAAACTTTTTCACTCTTTTTATCTTTACTTTTAGCTGAATTCTTTTTCTCCTGATTGACATAAAAATTAGAACCTCTAAAGATAATCCCCGGTGAACCAATAATTCTTTTAACCTCACCACTGCATTCTGGACATTCTTCTAAGGCATCATCATTAATATTTTGAAATTCTTCAAACCTACCACAACTTTCACATTCATATAAATATGTCGGCACTTTTATTCCTCCTTCATATCCTTTTTTCTATTTTTATTTTTATTGTTTACGTTAACAATATTTAAATAACCCCAGTAATTATAAAGCTGAATAAAAACAAATAAAGCAGCAATTAACCACTTTGAGTGATAAATAAAATATCCAAGTCCGGCAGCTGATGAAATAATTATTGCAGTTAAGACAAATTTCCTCTTTAACTTTATTTTTAAAATCTGCCAGGGAATTAATCCAAGACCAATAAAAACACCAGAATCAACATTATAAACCAGTCCAGCGGCTCCAACAAGCACAAATATAATTAACAGAAATAAATTCATATTTTGACCTCCAATTATGGAGTGATCTCTTTCTTTAAAATAAAATTCAACTTTATAACAATATATCATATCTTAAAGTACTTTAGCAAGTTATTATGCTACATTTTAAAGTCAAAAATAAGGACATAAGAAAAAAATTTGGTTTAGAAGTTTAACTTTTAATCGTTCAGCTTTAATAAAGCCACTGATTCTATATGATAGGTCTGGGGAAATAAATCTACAGGCTGAACTTCAAGCAGCTGATATTTTTGCTTTAAACTTTTGAGATCTCTAGCCTGAGTGGCAGGATTACAGGAAATATAAATTATTTTTTTAATTTCATTTTCCAAAAGCAGCTTAACTGTTTTTTCATCTAATCCTTTTCGGGGTGGGTCAAAAATAATTGTATCGATCTGATCTTTTTCTAAAATTTCCGGAAGTTTATCTTCAACGAGTCCCTGCCTAAATTCTACATTAGTAATATTATTTAAGTCAGCATTTTCCCTGGCATCTTTAACAGCAGATTTTAAAGATTCCACTGCATATATTTTTTCTACCTGATCTGCCAGATAAAGTGCAATACTGCCTGTACCAGAAAAGGCATCGACTACTCTGGCACTCTGATTATCTCCGAGGAATTCTGCTGCAGTATCATATAATTTTTGAGCCTGCATAGTATTAACCTGAAAAAATGACCTGGCAGAAATCAAAAAAGCTGTTTTTCCAATATATTCAGTTATTTTATTTTCACCTGCTAATAGTATATCTTCTTTACCAAAAATAACATTGGTGTTCTGATTATTAATATTTTGTACTACACCCTTCAGCTCCGGAATTTTACGCATTAAGGTCCTGGCAATTAAATTCTTATCTATAAAATCATCACCATTGGTAACCATGACCAGTAATGCCTGATTGGTGCAGCTGCCGACCCTAATTACCAGATGCCGCAGCAGCCCCTGCAGAGTATTTTCATTATATACACTTAACTGAAATTTATTTAATTCTTCCAGAGTTATTCTTAAAATCCTGTTAATTAAAGGATGCTGAATCAGACAGTTATGATTGGGAACGATATCGTGGCTTCCCCTTTTATAAAAACCAGCAGTTATCTGCTCATCCTCTTTTATTTTTAAAGGGAATTGCGCTTTATTTCGGTAGCGAAAATCGTCATCTGCAGCCAGCACATCCCTTAATTTAAAATCTTCAACTTCTGCTATGCGTTTAATTAGCTGTTTAATATTATTCTTTTTAAACTCCAGCTCTTTTTGATAATTAATATGCTGCAGCTGACAGCCTCCACATTCATTATAAACCGGACAGGGAGCTTTAGTTCTGCCAGCTCCAGCTTCAATTACTTCTATTAACTTTGCAAAAGCATAGTCTTTTTTTATTTTAGTGATTTTTGCTTTTACCAGATCCCCCGGCAGGGTCAGGGAAATAAAAACGGCCATCCCATTTTCTGCTCTGGCCACTCCATCTCCTCCATGGGCTAAATCTTCTATTTTAAAAGTTTTAATCTCACCTTTTTTCAAAATTGGCACTCCTCTATAAGAAAAATTATTATTTCATTCATATAAAAGTTTATCATAAAAAACTCCTGCTTATCAAGCCAGCTTTACAGGCTGCTGCTTCTATGTTAGAATTATTTGATAGAATATTTATGATTTAGAAACAATTTTAATTTGTTTGAGCTTTAAATTTTAATAAAATGAGTAATTTACATAAGGAGGCAGCCAATTGAATTTTCAGGTCGTATTTAGCCGAATCATATCATTATTTCTGTTAATTGCTGTCGGCTATTTTCTCAGGCGCAGTAAACATTTAGATAAAAAAGAAACCGGTGCAATCTCAAAGCTGCTTTTAGATATAATCCTGCCGGCAATGTTAATCTCTTCTCTTCAAATTGATATAACTATTAAAATGCTGGGAGATTTTAAAGATTTATTTTTATACTGGATTGGTTTTTATTTAATTTTGATAATTCTTGCTTCAATTTTATCCAGATTATTTCCTGTTTCAAAAGATAAAAAATTAATAATTAAGTTTTTCCTGATTTTTGGTAATGTAGGGTATATGGGACTGCCTGTAATAGATGTAATTTTCCCTGAAAATGGTATTTTCTTCGGCTCTATTGGAATAGTAGTCTTTCATATCTTTTTATGGACTTATGGAGTCAGTATCTTTTCCAAAAAAAATGAGGGAAAAAAGATTAAATTAAGAAAGATTTTTAATAACGGGGTAGCTGCAATTATAATTGGCTTATTTTTAATGTTAACAGGTATTAAACTTCCGGCAGTAATTATGACAGCTGTTGATATGCTGGCAGAAGCTACTTTTCCGCTTTCAATGCTTGTCATCGGCAGCGGCCTGGCCCAGATTAAAATATCTGATATCTTTAAAGATTTAAGTATTATTACTTATTCAGCTTTAAAATTATTAGTCATCCCAACTGCAGCTTTTATGTTTTTAAATTATTATAAAGTTACTGATCCAATTCGGAGTATATTAATTTTGCAGATAGCAATGCCTGCTGCTGCCAATGGCGTCATTTTCGCTGAAAGATACAAACGCAATTATGTTTTTGCAGCTGAGACTCTTTTTTTATCGACTTTAATGGCTGCATTCAGCATTCCTGCAATTTCATATTTTATAACCTATTTTAAATAATCGATAAATTGAGCAAATTAAAATGGGAAGTGAGTATATAAAAATAATTCTGATTGGTTCTACTTCTATGTTTTTTTCATGATCAGTAATAATATACTGCGGAGAGAGGTAAATATATTTACTCCTATGTAGCAATGCTGATAAGCTCGATTCTGAATATTATTCTTGACTCCTTTCTAATTTATAGCCTCTGGATTTTTACTGAAATGGGAGTAGCAGCTGCTGTTGTTGTAACAGTTGCAGCCATTATAATAACAGGCTCTGTCTGGTTAAGAAAGAAGTTCAGAAAAGTTTATGCTAAAATGGAAAAATCCGCATAAAAAAGAGGAGCCGCTGAGGCTCCTCTACATATTTAAATTTATGGCTATTTATCTAGATTTAGTCTGCTTAAAACTTTTACAACTTTTTCAGCCTGCTCATCAACCACATAATAATTTCTTTCCAGTCCATTTCTTTCACTACTTAAGATATCAGCCTCTCTCAATTTAGCTAAATGCTGAGATAAAGTTGACTGGGGTATATTTAAGCACTGCTGCATTTCCGAAACATTACAACCTTCCTCTTTCATTAAACCTTTGACTATTGCCAGACGAACAGGATGAGCCAGAGCTTTTAATAAATCAGATTCTGCTTCTAAAGCTTTTAAGTTTTCTTTTAATACCTCTGCTGCATTTTCATTTGTAAAAAAAGGCATTTGCCTTACCTCCATTTTTCCTACTTTATCTAAATAATACGATATAGTTAACAAAAAGTCAAGTTATTTAAAGAATTTTTTAACAAAGTTTTTGTTTTTGGAAAAGAAAAAGGTCCCCTAAAGGACCACTTTTCTTTAGACAATCGGACAGGTAGTTGAATTCCAGGCAGTTAAACCACCAAGAACTACTCTCTGATTAATAAAACCTTCATTCTTTAATAAACTTGCTGCTGTCATTGACCTCAAACCACTGCCGCAGAAAATATATAAGGGAATATCTTCAGGTAGTTTATCACAATGTTCAGGAAGCTGAGTTAAATGAATGTGCTCTGCATTTTTTATCTCTCCTTCTGCTTCCAGCTCATCTTCTGAACGAATATCAAGTAAAAACCAGTCTTCAGGATCATTATCTAGCAGTGTACAGAGCTTATCTACAGTAACTGTATTAACAGACTCACTTTTCTTGCCGTCCATATGCCAGTTAATAATTCCTCCACTTAAATAGCCAAGAATATTATCATATCCAGTTCTGTATAAGTGTCTGACAGCTTTTTTAGGATACTCACCTTCACTTACCAGCAAAATATTAGCTCCAACCGGAATAAACCAGCCAACAAAACTGGGAAGATTCTGCAGTGGAATAGAAATTGAGCCAGGCACATGAGCAGCTGCATAACTCACCTCAGTTCTTACATCAATAATATAAGTATTATCAACTTCTGCTGCCTCAGCAAACTCAGAAGCTGAAAGAGCAGCCGGCTTCTTATAGTTAGCTAAAAGTTCCTGCTTAACTAAATTTGATTCTTCCATATTTTTAAAATAAGGTGGATATTCCAGCATTTCACCAACCAGATCAATAAACTCTTCCTTATTTTCAACCTGCAGCTTGGGATTCAACTTCCTTTCAATTCCAACAGTTG
>JBKHDA010000029.1:0-26258 GCA_046541575.1 Halanaerobium sp.
AAAAAAAGAGAGATAGTCATAAAACCACCTCTCTTTTAAATAATCTTTTCTACTCATTCAAAATCTTCTTAATTTCATCAATTGACTTCTGCACTCCATCAGCAAAGCCATTATTATAATTCAATTTATTATTATCCATCCTATAATTATTTTCAATCTCTTCCAATCTTTCAATCAGCAGATCAATATTAATATCTTTAGACATTATTATCCTCCTCTGCATGTTTTTTAATTTAATTTTTTACAATTTCAACCTTTTCTTTTTATTATATCAAATTATCAAAAAAAGCTAAAGCATTATAAGGCTTTAGCAATCATAAAATTAAAATTTTCTCTCAACCTGAACTTTAATTAATTTTTTTAATTTCTTTTTTGCTTTATTATCAGGCAATTGTGACATATATTTCTTTACTCTCTTAATAAAAATCAGCAGAATTTCTCGACTTTCTTCCAATACTCCTGAACTTTTTATATCAGCAATAATATCATTTATCACTTCATCATCTAATGATTCTTTATTATAAGCAGCATACTTATTTTTATATTTGCTTTTATTTAATAATAAAATAACAGGTAAAGTAATTATTCCTTCTTTTAAATCCTGGGCCAGAATTTTACCAGTATTTTTTTCATCACCTTCAAAGTCTAAAAGATCATCCTGAATCTGGAAGGCCATTCCGATTTCTAAACCAAGTTTATATAAAATATTAAGTTTCCTGCCCCTAATACCACTAACATAGGCACCAAGATAACTGCTTAAGGCAAATAACAAAGCTGTTTTATGTCTGATCCTCCGATAATAATCTTTAATTCCAACCTGAAGATCAAAACGTTTTTCCGACTGTTCAATTTCTCCCTCACATAAAAGACGAATGTTTTTATTCATTTTTTTCAAAACATCTTTATCTAGATGCTCAAAAAAGACATCAAAAGTCCTGGAAAGCAGAAAATCACCAATAAAAACTGCTTCTTTTTTTCCAAATTTTTTCTGTGCAGTTTCTCTGCCTCTTCTCAAATCTGCATTATCTATTATATCATCATGGAGTAATGAGGCCATATGCAGTATTTCAATTCCACTTCCTAATTCTAGCAGTTTCTGCTTATCATAATCTCCGAATGAAGCAGCTAAAAACATTAAAAACGGACGCAGTTTTTTACCACCACCATTAATCAAATCCTCAACTGCCTGATTAATAATTTTTCTTTTAGATTTGCTAATTTCAATTATATTTTCATTTAATTCCAAACATATTTTTTGATAGAATTTATCCTCAATCAGCAAAGTTTTCACCTTCAGTTAATTTAAAGTCTGAATTTTTAATATTCACCTTTTCCTCTATGCCTGAAGAAAGATAAACTTTAAGCTCTTTTGTGATAAACATAACGTCAACATTTTCCATATTCTCAATAAATTCCATCCCTTTTTCCAATCCCATAACATAAACTGCTGTAGAAAGAGCATCAGCATCAAATGAATTCTCACTGATAATACTTACACTCAGCAGATTATTTTCAGCAGGATATCCTGTTTTTGGATCTAAAATGTGATGATAAAGTTCTCCATCTTCTTCAAAATATCTTTCATAATTACCAGAAGTAACTATTGTTAAATCAACAGCATCAACAACTGCCATTACACTACCCCTGCCTTCTCTAGGGTCCTGAATTCCAATCTTCCAGGGAGAGCCCTCAACTTTATCTCCAATAACTAAGACATTACCTCCCAAATTTACAAAGGCATGTTCTACATCATATTTCTGCACAATTTTCTTAACTTCCTCAGCCGCATAACCTTTAGCTATTCCGCCCAGATCAAGTTTGACTCCTTTTTTATTGATTTCAGCAGAATTATCATTTAAATTCAGATGTTCATAACCTGTGTTTGCTAAAGCACTTTCAATTTCAGACTCCTCAGGAACTGCAGCATCTTCACTGCCAATCCCCCAGAGTTCAACTAAAGCTCCAATTGTAGGATCAAAATCTCCAGCAGTCAATTCAGCAAATTCCACTGCTTTTTCTAAAACTTTTCTGCTTTCATTATCAATCTCTATTTCAGTTTCTGGATTATTATTCAACTTATAAATGTCACTTGTATCAATTGTTTTACTCATCAAATTTTCGATTTCTTTGATTCTTTCCATACTCTCTTCAACAGCCAGTTCTGAATTTTCTCCATGAGCCCTCATCTGTACTAAAGTATCCATCAAAAAAGCATTATCTTCTGCCTGAGGCAGCTCTTCACCATTATTTTCACAGGCAGTTAAAATCAATAAAAATACTAAAAATATGCTAATAATAATTATCTTTTTATTTTTAAACAAATTATCACTTCCTATTTGTTAAAATATAACTAAAATAAGTTCATTTTTACACAAAACCAATAAAATTAATTTCTTAATCCCGGGTAAATCACTTACATTTTATCATAAATCCTCACCTTTGCAAAGAATTAACCCGAGTAATTTACTAAGAAATTTGCAATTTAGTTTTATTGTGCTATAATTATAGTGTGAAAAAAATAACTCATCTTTTATATATATTATTAATTATACATTTAATCTTAATAAAATTGGTCACAGCAGGATAAAACTAATAAAATTGGAGAAAAAAATTTAAAGGAGGTAAGAACATTGAGTAATAATATTATTATACTTGGAGCAGGATATGGTGGAGTAGCCGCTGCCCAAACTCTCCATAAAAAGTTAAAAAAACATGCTGACTCTACAATTACTCTCATTGACAGGAATTCATATCACACCCTGTTAACTGAATTACATGAGGTAGCAGGTAATAGAATTGAAGAAGATGCACTTAAAGTTAATTTAGAAAGAATTTTTTCTTCAACGAGAGTAAATATAGTTAAGGATGAAATCAACGATATTGATTTTAAAAATCAGATTTTAAGTTCTGATGATCATCAATATAGTTATGATTATTTAATTATGGGCGCCGGCAGCAAACCAAGTCACTGTGGGGTTGAAGGTATAGAAGAACATGCTTTTACACTCTGGTCGATGGATGATTCAATCAGTATCAAAAAGCATGTTGAAAATTGTCTGCAGGAAGCAAGAATGACTGATGATCCAGCTGAAAGAAAAGAACTACTTTCATTTGCAGTTGCTGGTGGTGGTTTTACAGGAGTTGAGATGGTTGGTGAGTTAATTGAATGGCTTGATGAGTACAGTAAAGAATATAATATTCCGCGAAATGAAATAGAAATTTATAATTTGGAAGGCCTTGATCAAATACTTCCCAATCTCAGTGATGAACTTGTTAAAAAAGCAAGTAATTATATGAGAAAAAAGGGAGTAAATATTAAGACCGGTGAGTTTGTGGATAGAATTGAAGAAAATAAACTGATCTTAAATGATGGTAAGGAAGTTAAAGCTAGGACAATTATCTGGACCTGTGGTGTACAGGCAGCTGATTTTGCAGCAAATTCTGGCCTGTCTACCAGCCGTGCCAATAGAATCAAAGTAAATAAGTATCTGCAGACAGAGGATTATTCCAATGTATATGCTATTGGTGATAATGCTGCAGCTCCCTGGAAGGATGATCAGATCCTACCTGCATTAGTGGAATCTGCTCAGCAGACTGGTGAATGTGCAGCTGAAAATGTTGCAGCTGAAATTAAAGGTGATTCAAAAGAAGAACTTGAACCAAATTTACATGGAGTAATGGTTTCAGTTGGAAGCAGCTATGCTGTGGCTGAAGTGATGGGCTTATCTTTAACAGGAATTCCAGCTATATTTATGAAGCACTCAGTTAATATGTTTTACCGCTTTGAAATTGGTGGATTAAAAGAAACTTACAGTCTAATTACTGACTATATGAAAGAACAGGCTTCTCATAAAGGTTTACTGCCAAGTTTATTTGGCTTTGTTAGTCAAACCTCAAGATCACTATGGTTAGTTCTTTTACGTGTTTTTGTTGGAATCATGTGGCTTTATGAAGGTTATACTAAAGTGAGAGATGGCTGGTTAGAGAGTGGAGATTATCTGGTTTCTGGAGCTACAGCCTCACCAATTGGTGACTATGCTGTCGGCTGGTATGTCTGGCTAAATGAGGCTATTATCTTTGAGTACCCACTCTTCTTTCAGACGGTGGTAACTCTAAGTATGATAGGAATCGGTATTTCCTTAATCTTTGGTTTATTTGCAAGCCTGGGTGCTCTAGGTTCTGCTGGATTTTCAGTTAACTTTTTACTGGCAGGTCAGTATGCACACTGGTCCAGTGACTGGCCCGGACACTTTAGTCCCCTGTTCTGGTTCTTATTTGCTTCAATCGCATTAATCGGGTCCGGACGTTCCTTCGGTTTAGATTATTATGTTCTGCCCTGGCTTAAAGATAAAATCTGGAGCAGACCGAAAGATAAAGATCAGGATCTGCAAAAAGTAGTTAAAAAATAGTTTATCGATTAAAGTTAATCAAATAAATTAGATAAGTAAAAGCAGGAGCTAAATTAAAGCTCCTGCTTTTTTTTCTTATATTTATTTTTAAGCTGTAAAATTTTTATAAAAAAATACTAAAATAAAAATTTTAAGCTAACTAAAAAATAATCTATTCTATTTTTCGCACCATAATATATTTTTTTTAGCTGTCCCTGATTATTCAGCAGCCTATTTTTATCCAGAGCAGCTGCAAAGTAGAGCCGATCTGAAGTATTCTTACCCTCAGCAAAACTGAAGGCATTATAAACATCTACAGACTTAAAACCACTATTTTTGAGCAGTCTTAAAATAGTTTTAAGTTTATATCCCCGCTCACTATGAACTTCTTCAAAACAGGGAAGTTGATCATTATTCGGACAAATTTTTAATTTGACCTGCCACAGACTTTCTTTTGGTTTCACAATATCCTCCCAGAAGCATTCATAACTATCTCCTTCAATTACAAATGACTTTTCTTCCATTGTCTCAATTCTGCCGAGCGAATTCATATCAAAAATAAACAATCCGTTTTCAGTCAGAGATCTGGCTGCATTCTCAAAACAATTATGCAGCTGATCTATATCAGTTAAATAATTTAAACTATCAAAAAAAGATACTATTAAATCAAATTCATTTACAAAAGAAAAATCAGCCATATCCTGGATCATAAAGTTAACAGCTATCTGCTTCTGTTTTTTCTGCAGTTGATATGACATCCTATCTTCTCCAGCTAAAAAATCTTTAAATTCTTGAGAATTATTAATTTTATATTCTAATTTTTCTGCAGCCTTAGAAATCATTGCTGAGGATAAATCTAGCGCTGTAATTCTATTTACAAACTGCAGATCAATTAACTTTAAAGTCATATTGGCTGTTCCTGAGGCAAGCTCCAGCACTGACTCCGGCTGATGCTTGTAATATTTTAAAAGATCTTTTAGATAGCGAAACCAGTACTTATAAGGAACGTTTTTCATTACCTCATCATAGATTTCAGCAAAATATGTGGTATAGCTGTGCTCCATTTTTAGCCCCTATCTTTTGCCAGCTGCATTAAAAAATCAAGATATTGATAAACTTCTTTACTTCCCTCTCCAGTCTGGGCAGAAAAGAAAGTAAAGTTATCTTCTTCAGTTAAATTGAGCTCTTTATAAATTATTTTTTTTTGCTTTGCTTTTTTATTATTTGATATTTTATCTACCTTAGTAGCAGCAATCAGGTAACTCAGACCGCTTGCCTGCAGCCACTCAACCATCATCTTATCATCCTTTGTAGGTTTATGACGGGAATCAATAATCTGAACTACTCCAACTAAATTTTCTCTATAATTTAAATAGGTATCGATCAATTCTGCCCAGTCATCCTTAACTTTTTGCGGTACATTAGCAAAACCATAACCGGGTAAATCTACTAAATAAAATTTATCATCTACATTAAAATAATTTAAGCACTGAGTTCTACCCGGTGTATTACTGGTTCTGGCTAATTTTTTCTGTCTGGTAAGACTATTAATCAGAGATGATTTGCCAACATTAGAGCGGCCGCTAAAAGCTACCTCAGGCTGCTGCAGCCTGGGGCAGTCTTCATATTTATAAACACTTTTATAAAATTCTGCATTAGTGATCTGCATGATTCTCATCCTCTAGTAATAAAATATCCATTACCTCATCCATATGGGAAACAAAACTTACATCTAAACCTCTGGTGATTTCTTTTTCAATTTCTTTAAATTTATTTTCATTTTTTTTCGGTAAAATAAATTTTTCAATTCCTGCTCTGCGTCCGGCAAGAATTTTAGTTTTCAAACCACCAATCGGCAGCACTCTCCCTCTTAAAGAAATCTCTCCGGTCATAGCATAATCTCCTCTAACCTTACGCCCTGTTAAAGCAGAAGCTAAGGCGATTGCAATGGTAATTCCTGCTGAAGGACCATCTTTGGGAACAGCTCCCTGAGGCACATGAATATGGATATCATATTTTTTATAAAATCCATCACTTAAATTCAATTCATTCTGCTTGGAGCGGACATAACTTAAGGCCGCCTGGGCAGATTCTTTCATTACATCTCCTAAAGATCCGGTTAAAGTCAGTTCTCCTTTTCCAGGAACAACTGCAACCTCAATATCCAGAATATCTCCACCAGCCTGATTATAGGCCAGACCTGTAGCTACACCAATCCTGTCTTCCAGATTAGTTTCCTGATGCTCATAATCAGGTAAACCAAGATGCTTTTCTACACTGTTAACTGCCACCAGGGCTTTGTGGTCTCTACCTTCTACAAATTCCTTGGCTACTTTACGGGTAATTGCTGCCAGTTTGCGCTCTAAGTTTCTAACTCCAGCCTCTCTGGTATATTCTCTAATTACCTTTAAGATAGCATTGGAAGAAATATTAATCTGATCTTCTTTTAAGCCGTGGTCCTCATAAATCTTGGGCAGCAGATGTCCCTCGGCAATTTTAAGCTTTTCATCTTCTGTATAGCCTGGAATCTCAATCAGTTCCATTCTATCTAAGAGTGGGGCTGGAATTGTATGGGCCACATTGGCAGTTGTCACAAATAGAACCTGAGAAAGATCAAATGGTACTTCCAGATAGTGATCTCCGAACTCCTTATTCTGCTCTGGATCTAAAACCTCTAGCAGCGCAGAAGCCGGGTCTCCTCTAAAATCTGAGCTCATCTTATCAACTTCATCCAGCAGAAAGACCGGATTCTTACTACCTGCATCACGCATAGCATTTATAATTCTACCGGGCCGAGAACCTATATAAGTTCTGCGGTGACCTCTGATTTCTGCCTCATCTCTAACTCCACCTAAGGAGAGACGCACAAAATCTCTATCTAAGGCTCTGGCAATTGAACGCCCCAGAGAAGTTTTACCCACACCAGGTGCTCCTACCAGACACAAAATCGGACTCTTTTTAGCTGGTGCCATCTTGCGGACTGCCAGATACTCTAAGATTCTCTCTTTAACATCTTTTAAACCATAATGGTCTGCTTCTAAAATTTCCTCAGAATTTTTAATATCTATTTCTTCATCTTTTTCTTTATTCCAGGGAAGATCTAAAATACAGTCTAAATAATTACGAATAACTGTAGCCTCAGGTGACATATTAGGAGTCCGATCAAGTTTTTCAATCTCCTCTTCTACCTTTTCGGCTACTTTTTCCGGCAGATCTGCCTCTTCCAGTTTTTCATAATATTCATCTATCTCATCAGTTGAACTTTTATCTTCATCAAGCTCATCCTGAATTACCTTCATTTTTTCTCTTAGATAATATTCTTTTTGATTTTTTTCAACTTTCTTTTTCACTCTTTTATTGATATCTGACTCTATTTTTAAAACTTCAATTTCATCCTGCAGCAGGCTCAGCATTTTTTCCAGCCGCTCAATAATATCAGTTGCCTCCAGTAATTCCTGCAGCTGCTGATATTTTAATTCAACCTGAGACGAAATTACATCAGCCAGACGACCCGGCTCTTCAATATTGCTGGCAGACATAATTGTTTCAGCAGGTAAGTTGCGGTTATATTTTATATATTCTTCAAATTCCTTAACCACAGTTCTCATTAAAGCCCTTACATCTGTTGTCACTTCAACCTTCTCTTCTGGTTTGCTTTCTACTTCAGCCAGAAAATATTCTTCTGTATCAAGATATTCAATGACTTCAGCTCTTTCTAAACCTTCAACCACAACCTTTATCATTCCATTAGGAAGTTTAACCAGCTGTTTTACCTCAGCAATTGTACCAAACTTGTAAATATCATCTATTTCAGGTTCCTCTACAGTTTCATCCTTCTGAGCAGCAATAATAATTTTCTTTTCTTCCATCATTGCTTCCTCCAGGGCAGCTACAGATTTATCTCTACCTACTAAAAGAGGAATTACCATATGTGGAAAAACAATTACACCGCGAGATGCCAGTAGAGGTAGTTCCATTATTTCTTTAATTTCATTTTCTTCAGACATTAATTTTCACCTCTATCTATCATATTTAAGTGACTAGATCACTTATAAGTTGTCCCATTTATATAATTCGGTATTCTTTAATTTTTCCCTCCAAAAATATTCAAAAAACGAAAGAGATAATACCACTCACTCATTAGGAGTAATATTATCTCTAAATCTTCTCACAGCTTAATTTGTATTAAACAGTTATCTTATTTAATCATTTAGCTGTTAAGCGCTTTCTTCCTCTTCCAGACTCTCATCTTCAATTTCCAGAATTGGATCAGCATTTTCTTCTATAACTTCTTTAGTAATAATACACTTACTAATCTCAGGTCTTGAAGGTAACTCATACATAATATCTAAAACAGTATTTTCTACAACTGACCTTAAACCACGAGCACCTGTATCACGCTCTAAGGCTTTGGAAGCAATTGACTTTAAAGCATCTTCTGTAAATTCAAGCTTTATATTATCCATAGCAAAAAACTTCTCATACTGTTTTATTAAAGCATTGCGTGGTTCCTGCATAATGCGAACCATATCTTCTGCCTCAAGCTGATCTAAGGTTACCTGAACCGGCATTCTACCAATAAATTCAGGGATTAAACCATAGTGCAGTAAATCCTGAGGTTGAATATGCTTTAGAGTTTCTCCAATATTTTTATCCTCTTCTTTTGTTTTGATATCAGCACCAAAACCCATAACCTTTTCACTAATTCGGGAGTCAATCAATTTCTCCAGCCCATCAAAGGCTCCACCTGCAATAAAAAGAATATTTGTTGTATCTATCTGAATAAATTCCTGGTGAGGATGTTTGCGTCCTCCCTGTGGCGGCACACTGGCAACAGTACCTTCTATAATTTTAAGCAGGGCCTGCTGTACTCCCTCACCTGATACATCTCTGGTAATCGATGTATTTTCAGATTTGCGGGCGATTTTATCAATTTCATCAACATAGATAATACCCTTTTCTGCTTTTTCTACATCATAATCAGCAGCCTGAATAAGCTTCAGCAGGATGTTTTCCACATCTTCTCCTACATAACCGGCTTCTGTTAAAGATGTAGCATCAGTTATTGCAATTGGTACATCTATAATTTTAGCCAGAGTCTGAGCCATTAAGGTCTTACCGCAGCCTGTGGGTCCAACCATCATAATATTACTCTTCTGCAGCTCAACATCATCAACCATCATATTAGAATTAACTCTTTTATAATGATTATATACAGCAACAGATAAAGATTTCTTTGCTCTTTCCTGGCCAATTACATACTGATCTAAATACTCTTTTATTTCCTTAGGTTTTGGAACACTTTCAAATTCAAGTTCCAATTCCTCATCTAATTCTTCTTCTACAATTTCATTACAGAGTTCTATACACTCATCACAAATATAGACTCCTGGACCGGCAACTAATTTTTTTACCTGATCCTGGCTTTTACCACAAAAGGAACACTTTAGTTCCCCATCTTCGTGATCATGATCGCCAAACTTGAACATTTTATCACCTCTTGGGCTAAATTACTTTTCCTTTAACTCATTACGAGTAATTACTTCATCAATCAAACCATAATCTACAGCTTCTTCTGCAGTCATGAAATAGTCTTTTTCTACATCCTGAGCAATCTTTTCTGTACTCTGACCTGTATGGTGGCTGAGAATTTCATTCAGCAGCTCTCTAATCCGCATCAATTCTTTAATATGAATTTCAGCTTCAGTAGCTTTACCCTGGGCTCCACCGGCTGGCTGATGAATCATAACTCTTGCATAAGGAAGAGCATAACGTTTTCCTTCTGCACCAGCAGCAAGCAGCAGAGCACCTGCACTTGCGGCCTGCCCCATACCAATTGTTACCACATCAGGTTTAATATACTGCATTGTGTCATACATTGCCAGGGCAGCAGTTACTGAACCACCCGGACTGTTAATATATAAATAAATGTCTTTATCTGGATTGTCTGCTTCTAAAAAGAGCAACTGAGCAATAACAGTATTTGCTACATCATCTGTTACCGGTGAACCCAGAAATACAATTCTATCTTTTAAAAGTCGGGAATAAATATCATAAGATCTTTCCCCTCGATTAGTCTGTTCAACTACCATTGGAATTAGGCTCATCTTTATAAACCTCCTTTTATTGGTACCCGGTACACGAAAACGTTTTTGGTACCTGGTACTTATCGTATATCTTTATTTTAATTGTTTTCTGTCAAGAAATCAATTGTTTTTTGTCTTCTAATATCTTCTTTTAGATCTGAAAGCTGTCCCTGCATCTGTAAAATAGCTTTAATCTGTTCTGAATCCTGATCATGCATTTCTGCAATTTCATTAACCTCTTCTTCAATTTCTTCTTCTGTTACTTCAATATCTTCTATATCTGCAATAGCTTCCAGTACAAGCAGTTCTTTTGCACGCTCAGATGCTGTTTCACGATTTTGTTCTCTCCAGCCTTCTTCGTCCATTCCCATATATCCAAGGTAATCTTCTGCATCCATACCCTGCTGTGAAATAGACTGCTTTAATCTCTCAAACATCTGATCCAGCTGTTCGTTGACAAGAGTTTCTGTGATATTAACCTCAGCATTTTCGCTTGCTGTTTTAATTATTTCTTCTCTAAAGTTATTTTCTACAGATTCTTTTTTCTGTTCAGCTATTTCTTCTTCTATACTTACTCTCAATTCATCCATAGTTTCATAATCACTTGCTTCAACAGCAAAGTCATCATCAAGTTCCGGTCTTTCTTTAACTTTAATTTCTTTTAAAACTACATCAAAAGTAGCTTCTGTACCGGCAAGATCATCTGCATGATAGTCTTCCGGGAATGTGACATCTACATTTTTTTCTTCTCCAACTTTCATTCCAACTAACTGTTCCTCAAAACCTGGAATAAAGCTACCTGATCCAATTTCTAAACTGTACTCTTCTGCAGAACCACCGGGAAATTCTTCCCCATCTACATAACCAGTAAAGTCAATGATGGCATAATCGCCTTCCTGCAGTTCTTCCCGCTCTGCAGTAACTAACTGACTGTGTTCATCCTGCATTTTTTCTAAGCGCTCATTTATTTCTTCTTCTTTAACTTCAGCATCTTCTTTCTCAATACCTAAATCTTTATATTCACCAAGTTCAACCTCAGGTTTAACCTCTACTATTGCAGTGAATGTAGCAGGTTCACCTTTGGAAATATAGAAATCTTCTATATCAGGCTGAGCTACTGGATCAATATCAGCTTCTTCTACAGCTTCACTATACCCCTGTGGAATGAGAATATCCAGTGCATCTTTGTGCAGAACCTCTTCGCCAAATCTCTGTTCAATAATTTTTCTTGGAGCTTTTCCCTTTCTGAAACCAGGAATTTCCACATCTTTAACTACCTGTCGATATGCCTGTTCTAAAGCTTCATCTACACGGTCACTCTCTATTTCAACTTCCAGTTTAACTTTATTACCTTCTAAAACTTCTTTGTTTACTTCCATTAATATTCCTCCTAACTGATATTTAAATAAAACTTTTTTAAAAACTCTCTATATGTTAATAATCCCCGATCTGGCACCGGGCCAATATCGGGGTCAATGACAGAATTATTAAATGGTGCGAAAGGTGGGACTCGAACCCACACGGGGATTGCCCACTAGATCCTAAATCTAGCGCGTCTGCCAATTCCGCCACTTTCGCATGGTAAATAATGCTGTAAGTGAAAATTTCTTTTTCATTTTCACAAAAAGCACATATAATGGTAACATAGCTTTTTGAACTTGTCAAGGATTTTAAAGAAATTATCAGATTCAATTGTAGATCTGTCTGATAAAGATATAATCCCTGCAGCAAAATTTTCATCTTTTCAATTATATAATATATTTAAGTAAATATCCAGTATATTTTAAAATTAATTTATTCTTTTTCAATTTCTATAGTTTCTGATTCCAATTCTTTCCATCTTCGAAAATGTTCTAATTCCTGTGAAAGCTGTCTAAAGGCAAGAATAAAGGCTGCTGCATCATCAGTAAAACCGATTCCCGGCAAAAAATCAGGAATTAAATCAGTCGGTAAAATCAAATAAGCCAGAGTAGCTACAATCCAACCTACTGCTGCATCATTTAACTTAAAATTACCTCTGGAGTATTCACTCAGCATTTCCAGCAGTTCAGTCACTTTATTGATAAATGGTAATTTATAATTTTTTGACTCAATAAAATTACGAGTTTTATCAAGAATTTCACTTACATTTTCATGACCGGTTCCCCATTTGTTGGCCAGCCGCCCCAAAAAAGCAAGAAGGTCATTATTATTGAAATCTTTTTTCATCTTAGTCACCGCCAGTTTTAATAAATTAAGTCAGTTTTTAATATTATTCTAAATTGTATATTGTGATCACTAAATTTTAAATTGCTGAATTTTTTATGATTTTTCAGGTTTCATTAAAGATAAATCAACTTTTCTTTCTTTAACCTTTAGTGTTCTATTTAATAACTCTTCCACAGCTGCAAACTTATCAATATACATTTCTTCTGTTGTAAACTTAGCATAATGTCTGTGCAGAAAATTATCAATACCCATAAACAAAATCTCAGTTACCTCTTCCGGGAAATCGGTCTCAAATTCTCCCCGCTCTACACCTTCTTTTACAATTTCAGTAAAAATAGGCATGAACTTATTCCAGAATTCTTTATTTCTTTCTTTCATGAATTTAGCATTTTCATCAATTTTAAAGAATTCGTAAACCTTAAAATTACCTCGCCTGCTGAAAATCAACCTCAAAATTACCTTTTCCAATTTTTCTAAAGAAGACATCTCTTTATTTTCTAAAACATGTCTTGCCTTCTTTTCAGTTTTTCTGTATCTTTTTTCTAATAAAGAAGAGATAATATCTTCCTTAGTATCAAAATAATAATAAAATGTACCCTTTGCTACTCCTGCTCGAGCAGCAATATCTTTAACAGTCGTCTTTTCGAATCCTTCTTCTATAAACAATTTTTCAGCTTCATTTAAAATTGTATTACGCCTCTTAAGCGATTTTTTAGTTTGTTTTACCACTCTTATTTACCCCCACTTATTTTTGACTTTTAGTCAGATAGAGTGAATATATTATAGCATAACTTTTTATTAAATTAAAGATAATGAACATAAGATAATTAAACTTTTCAAAATTATAATTTAGCTCAGGTTATTGAAATTTTCATTTAAAACTTTTTCGATCTCAGCTAAGGTCAGAGGTTTATAAAAATAATAACCCTGTATCTGATCACAGTCTAAATCACTTACTATTTTAAGCTGCTCAGCAGTTTCAATTCCCTCAGCAACTACCTCCAGCTTCATTTTATGAGATAAATTAATGATAGAATCTATTAAAATCATATTTTTTTCATCATCTAATTTATCAATAAAAGATTTATCTATTTTAAGTGTATCAATTGGGAGTCTGGCTAAATAACTAAAAGATGAATAACCTATACCAAAATCATCAAGAGCAATTGAAAAACCTAGATTTTTTAGCTGTTCTAAAATCTGCAGTGGATTACCTCTGTTGTCCAGCAGTACATTTTCTGTTATTTCGAATTCTAATAATTTTTTATTAATCTGATAATATTGTTGTAGTTTTCTGATTTTTTCTATTTTATCACAGTCATAAAGTTCCATTGGTGATAAATTAACAGATACGCTTATTTGACTGTCATATTTTTGCTGCCATAATGAAAGCTGTTTGAACGCTTCCTCTAAAACCCAGTCACCAATTTCTCTGATTAATCCAGTTTCTTCGGCAAGTTTAATAAACTTACAAGGAGAAACCATCCCCAGAGTAGGGTGCTGCCAGCGAATTAAAGCCTCCAGGCTTGAGATTTTATGGTCTGAACTTCTCATCTTTGGCTGATAATATAATACAAATTCTTCTTTTTTTACTGCTGCCCTTAAGTCTCTCTTTAAATTTTCTGATTCAAGTTTATCTTTAAACATCTGATGATTATAAATTTCAATACTTTTATTTTCTGAATCAGTTTTATTTGCTGCCAGCTGAGCTGCAGAAATTAAAGTTTCTACATCCCCACCAGAAACAGGATAAGTTGAAATACCTATTTTTAGATCAACAAAATACTCAATTTTACCTCTGCTCCAGAATTCTTTAATCAAATTCATTATTTTATCAGCTTTTTCTTTGATTTTAATATTTTTCTCCAGATTATCAAAAACTAAAATGAATTTATCATAATCATAACTGTAGAGATTACAATTTTCATTTGCACAGATATCATATTTTAAAATCTTTGCTATTTTTTTAATCAAATCACTACCATGAGTATATCCTCTGATTTCTGTTAAATTATCAATATTACTTAAGTTAAGGTAAAAAATTGAAAAATTGGTCTGTGATTTTTGACTTTGGCTGTTTTCAATTTTATCAAACAAATCATGATAAAGTGATCTTTTATTAGGAAGTGAGGTCAGACTATCAAAATAAGCCTGTTGATAAAGTTTTTCCTCTTTCTCCGCTATCTCCTGCAGATTAGTTTGCAGGAGATAGTATAAGAAAAATCCTGTAACAGCAACAAATATAACACCTTTTACAGATTGAAAACTCTGATAAAAAGAAAGATCATCAAAGAAATATCCAGCCAGTGTGTCAGAAAATAAAATCCAGAGTATACCAAAAACAAAATAATAAAGTACTATATTCTTGATTGGTCGAGAAATTTTTTTCATATTTATCTCTCCTAATTATTAACTGACTGGAAAAATCTTTAAAATTTAAGCTTCAGCTGGTATTATCTCTACCAAATTATTTAATTTTCTTAAATTAATTATATCCTCTTTGAAAGTTATTAGTCAAGATTAATAATAATAAATAAAATTACTATTTCTTCTTCTAATTAGACATAAAAAAAATACATCCTAAGAGATGTATTAAATGGGGTGGATGATGGGGCTTGAACCCACGGCCTCAGGAGCCACAATCCTGCGCTCTAGCCAACTGAGCTACATCCACCATATTTGGTTTTTTGAGTTTTAAATGGCGCGCCCGACAGGATTCGAACCTGTGGCCTACGGATTAGAAGTCCGTTGCTCTATCCGGGCTGAGCTACGGGCGCATAAAATGGAGCGGGAAACGAGACTCGAACTCGCGACCCTCAGCTTGGAAGGCTGATGCTCTAGCCAACTGAGCTACTCCCGCTCAAAAATTTACTATAATTTAAAATGGTCGGAGCGAAAGGATTTGAACCTTCGACCCCCTGCTCCCAAAGCAGGTGCGCTACCAAACTGCGCCACGCTCCGACGTGTTTTGTGCCGCAAAAATCGATAACTTTTTTCGCGACGACAATTAATAGTATATAGTAAATGCCGCTTTCGGTCAAAGAAGAAAACGGCACTTATTTGCTTTTAAAATATTTTAAATACCTAATACTTTAATTTAATAGTTATAGCTCGCTTTTATTGCTCTTTTCATTTTTTGTAAAGCTCGGCCCCGGTGGCTGATTTTATTCTTTTCTGACTGGCTTATCTGGGCCATTGTCTTATCATATTCGGGCAGATAGAATATAGGGTCATAGCCAAAACCATTTTCTCCAGCAGGCTCTTGAGCTATAATTCCTTCACATCTTCCCTCTACAGTAATTTCTATATTTTTAAAGGGGTCTACAAGAGCAATTACTGAAACAAAGGCTGCTTTTCTTTCCGCTTCCGGCTGTCCCTCTAAAAGTTTTAAGATTTTTAGATATTTTTCCCTGTCATTTAAATCCTCTCCACCAAATCGAGCTGAGTAAATACCAGGAGCTCCATTTAAATAATCAACCGAAAGCCCTGAATCATCAGCAAGTACAACCTCATTTAACTCTTCAGCCCGCTGCCTGGCCTTCTTGAGAGCATTTTCTTTATAGCTTTCACCATCTTCTATAACCTCAGGCAGTTCAAGTTCTGAATCCAGTCCCTCAAATTTAAGATCTAAATCAGCAAAAAAAGCTTTAATCTCTTCGATTTTATGTTGATTTCCACTACCAATAATTATTTTTTTCATCTTACTCACCAACCAGGGCCAGCTTTTGTTCCTCGATAAGTTCTAAAATTCCTTTTTCCGCCAGATCATATAATTGATCCAGTTCTTTTCTGCTAAAAGGATGTTCTTCAGCAGTACCCTGAATTTCTATGATTTCTCCTGCTTCAGTCATCGCAATATTCATATCTACCTGAGCTTTAAAATCTTCTTCATAGCAGAGGTCCAGCATCGGTGTTCCATCAACTATACCAACACTGGTAGCTGCCATAAATCCATGCAGAGGGTTTTCATCTAATTTACCTTCATCAAGCATAAAATTAATTGCATCTACCAGAGCAACATAAGCTCCTGTAATTGAGGCAGTCCTTGTACCACCATCAGCCTGCAGCACATCACAGTCAACCCAGATTGTTCTTTCTCCCATTTTATCAAGATCAATAATTGCTCTCAAACTTCTACCGATCAAACGCTGAATCTCCTGAGTCCTGCCGCTCAATTTCCTTTTTGCAGCTTCTCTAATATTTCTATCCTGAGTTGCCCTCGGCAGTAAAGAATACTCTGCAGTCAGCCAGCCTTTATTCTGGCCTCTTAAAAAATAAGGAACACTATCTTCGATAGACACATTACATAATACCATGGTGTCACCAGTCTCTACCAGTACTGAACCTTCGGCATATTTGGTATAGTTTCTTGTTATCTCCACATCTCTTAATTGATTAATTTCTCTTCCATCAGTTCGCATTATATATTTTCCTCCCGGTTTTGTTAATGGCTAAATATATTTTCTTCTGTAAACTTTAAAGCTTCCAGACCTAAAAATCTACGTCCATGTTCTAAAAATCGTCTTGAAATTCTTTCCTGATCACTCACTATAAATTTATGTTCAGGCGTCTCAGCTGCTGTACTTTTCAGTAAATTTATCTCAACTAATTTGTTTTTAACTTCAACTGCCATTTCGTGAGCTGGATTTATCAGCTCAACATTCTCTCCCATGATTTCTGCCAATAAAGGTGTTAAATAAGGAAAATGAGTGCAGCCCAGAATTAAAGAATCAACTTCCGCTTCTATTAAAGCTGAAAGATAATTGCGGGCTGTTTTTTCAACTTCAACCCCATCAAATTTGCCTTCTTCTACTAAATCTACAAACTTAGGACAGGCTTTAGCATAAAGTTCAGCCTCATTATTTAGATTTAAAATTGCATTTTGATAAGCAGAGCTATTGACTGTACCTTCTGTGCCAATCACTGCTATTTTTTGCTGATCACTTATTTCTACCGCTTTAGCTGCAGCACTTTTTATCATGCCAAAAATCGGTATTTCAAATTTTTCCTGCACATAATCTAAGGCTGCCGAGGTAGCTGTATTACAGGCAATAACAACTGCCTTAACATTTTTTTCTCTGATTAAATAATTTATAATTTTTTCTGCATATTCCCTGACTAAATTTAGATCTTTTGGACCATAGGGAAGATGAAGTGTATCACCATAATAAATAATATCTTCTCCCGGCAGCAGTCTAAAAATTTCTCGAGCAACTGTCAGGCCTCCAACACCTGAATCCAGCAGCCCAATTGCTCTATTTGTATCTTCCAACAAAACCAACTCCTATTTATTTAATTAACCACCCTCAGTTAGTTTCTGATTGTACATCAAAGGCTTAGTTAAGTCAAGATGACCAGCCAGACTTTCAACTTCTTCTCCTTCAATCAATATTTTTACGCTTTCTAACTCAGCCAGTGCTGTATAAGAATTTACAATAGAGTATACTGTCATTGATTCCCCTGCGCTTCCTCCCCAGTGATTATCCCTAAAAGCTTGATTAAAATTTAAAATAATTAGTTCATCTTCCAGTTGATAATCAAGCAGTTTGCTGCCTTCGGGAATTGTAGCAACAAGTTCTTCACTTTCCGGACCTGCCTTAAGTTCATCAAAAATCTGTAAATACCGATCTTCATCTTCAGTTAAAGTTCTATCTTCGGCCCTCAGATAATTTGCATCAGCAGTAGAAAAATATACTTCAATTTTTTTTCCTGTAAAATTATTATTATAAAAGAGAAAGAAAAGGTAGAGCACCGCTGCTGTAAGCAGTAATATCCTTAAAATCAGCAGCAGTTTTCTTTTTTGAGCAGAATTAATTTTTTTCAGTTTTAAGGCCATATTAGTTACCTCCGTTCTCTTCCAGGTAATCAAGAATTCCATCTACTATAAGAGAAGCTGCCTGATGCTGAAAATCTTTAGTTTTAAGCAGCTTTTCTTCTTTTTCATTACTCAAAAAGGCCACTTCAACTAGAGCAGAAGGCATTTCGGTATATTTTATGACATAAAAATTACTCTCTTTTATTCCACGATCGAAAATATCCAGCCCTCGACCCAATTTATCATGTATTTTTTCTGCTAAAAATCGATTCTGATCATCTTCGTTTTGATTATAATATGTTTCCACACCACTAGTTTGTGACTTATTAAAAGAGTTAGCATGAATACTTACAAAAAGATCTGCCTCCCTGTCATTAGCAAATTTAACTCGCTGTTGTAAAGAATGAAATTCATCTTTTTCTCTGGTTAAAAGCACTTCCTGTTCATTATCAGCTAAGATACTCGCAATCTCCTTAGCAATTGCAAGATTAGGAATTTTCTCCTCCAGTCCAGTCACTCCAATCGCTCCCGGATCAAAACCTCCGTGTCCGGCATCAACGATAATCAGATGACTTCCAATCTCTTTTTCTTCTTCCATTTCCTCATTTAAATAATCTTTTGCCAGAGCTATTTTTATACCATGCTGATCCTGATAACTTTCAACCTCATGACTGTAGTAATCATTCAATTCAAATACAAGTCTGGTTACCTTTTTATCTTCCAGCTGATAATTACTGCTCCTGATATCTTTAATTAAAGAACTTTTTTCAATCGTATCTAATTTTTCTAAATTGTTTAAAGTATTTTTAAAATCAACAACTATTCGATCTGGATAATTAAATTTCTTAACTTCATAATCAGCTTTACTGTCCATTAAAATATTGAGATATTGATAGTCTTCATTATCCTCTGTTTTAATTTCGGAAAATTTATTTTTTAAATTAACAGTATAATGATATTTACCATCTCTCTGCTCTTCAAACCAGTCATAACCAGTAAGCTCTTCCAGATCAGCTACAATTCGAACTGTCTGGTCATCAAATCTGGCAGTCCTCAAATTTTTGATTAAAGAATTATTAACTTCTATTTTATCCTGGACACCACTACCACGATTAACATGATAAAGGTTCATCACCAGGCGTGGAGGGGATTCAAGTAAAAATAGATCAGGGTTTAAAGCCGAAGAAGAAGAAAAACTAAAACTACCATTTTCATATTCTAAATCAGTAATATCTGATCGCTCCCCGGGTCTAAAGCTGAGAATATTATTTCTTTCTTTTTCTAATGGTTTAAAGATATCACCATTGGCCATAGTGGCTTCTATTCGCAAAATAACCGGATCTAAGTCATGCTGAGTTACTTCTATATCTTTAATCAGGGGATGATCTTCAATATCCAGATCAAAATTACCAATTACTACTGATGGAATATCAATAATCATCTTTTTGCTGTCAGAAATATATTTAGTTTTTGCTTCAGGTATTTCTCCAGTTGCCTCTACACTTAAAATATCGTCTTCATTAATCCTGATATCTTTAATCTGCGGCAGAAAACTCAATACCAGTGAATCATCATGTTCGTAAACTCCCCCATCAATCTGAAAAGGAATCGGTGTCCGGCTTTTTATTATAAGACGCAAAAGTGCTTTATCAGGAACATTTTCCACTTTCAAATAATAATTATTATTTGAAATGTTATCACTAAATTCCTGATCAATTTCTGCCTTATCAATTTCTATGGTGATTTCACTTCCATCTTCACTATGTAAAACTCTGTAAGGGGTAATCTCATCCATATTGATCTGCAGCTGATTACCATCTTCCTGCCATGATACATCATTAATAGTTGTTTCTGGTTGAAAAATATAAAGTTCTTCCTTATCTCTCTGATATTCAAGTAGATATCCAAATGCTTCTATCGATTTTGCCAGCGGAATATAGGCCTCATTATCAACAAGCTGCAGACCGGCTTTAGTCCTCAGAGCGTCATTACCAATTTGAATATAATTACTCCGGGCCATAATCTTGATATTAACGTCCTGTGATTCCATTTCCAGTGATTTTAAAGCGGGTCTCCAGGTTAAATCTGCATCCAGCAGCTCTGCTAAATCTCGGGCTCTAATTAAAAGCTCACCTTCTCGTCTGGCAGTTTTTATCTCAGAAGTAATGTCCTCACCATTAAAATAAATTGTATTTTGAGCAGCTGCCTGATGATTAAAAATAAATAAAAATATAAATGCTATTAAAACTATTATTCTGTATTTTTTGAACTCTGACAAGAAAACCCCTCCTTTCTGCTAAATATTATTAATATCACTAAATTCGAGCTCTACTTTGTTTATTAAACTATCCGCAGAATAACTTTCCGCCTCTACGGTTTTTTGATCAATAGTTTGAGCAGGCAGATAAACACTAAATTTACTGTAAATTCCATAAATACTGTCTAAGCTTATCTTACCTCCATGCATCTCTACAATTGATTTAACCAGTGAGAGACCAATACCACTGCCTTCTCTTTTTTTGTTAAAACTCTGATCAACCTGTCTAAACTGTTCAAAAATTATATCCTGGTTTTCCTTTTTAATTCCTATTCCTGTATCTCTAACAGAAATTTTTATCTGCTCATCTATTTTATTTATTCTCAATAAAATTTCATCTCCTTCGGCAGTAAATTTAACAGCATTTGAAATTAGATTTAAAATTACTCTTTCAATATTAAAAGGGTCACAGGCTATAATTTCCGAATCTAATTCACTTTCAAAACGAAAATTTCTATTTTTAGCTTCTAAATAATCGCCAGTGCTGTCTACTACTGATTTTACAAGTTCTATAATATCAAAATTTCCTCTATGCAGCTGAAAAGTATTAACATCAATTTTTGTAATATCTATTAAATTATTTACAAGCCTCAAAAGTCGAAATCCATTATTTTTTATTGAGGAAAGATATTTATCAAATTGAACTTTATCATCACCCAGTTCATTCTGCAGCTTGTATTCCAAAAGCTGCAGGCTTGAAAATATTAAATTTAATGGGGTTTTTAATTCATGAGAAATATTGGCAAAAAATTGAGTCCTTAACTCACTGTATTTTAATTCTTCCTGCTGATTTTCTATTCTTTTTTGAATTTCAATCTTATCACTTATATCCTGAGCAATGGAAATAATTTCTAAAATTTTATCATCTCTATCTTTAATTAAAGCTGTATTCCATTCACAGTACAGCTCACTTCCATCTTTAGCAATATTTTTATTAATATTATAACTTTCTTTACCTTCAAAAACATTTTCTATAACTTCTGTAATCTCAGAATAAGAATCATCAGCTACTATTAAATTGAAATTTTCATTTATTACTTCTTCTTTCTGCCAGCCAAAGATTTCTGCAGCTTTATCATTCCAGTCAATTATATTTGTATCTCGATCTGAAACAACAAAAGCTAAAGGTGCTTTCTTAAAAATACTTCTGTATCTTTTTTTGGTTCTATAGAACCTCTTTTCTTTTTCCAGTTCTTCAGTTATATCTTCAGCCAGACATAGCAAATAATCTATTTCACCCTGCTGATTATGATGGGGAATAGTATCAACCTCAATTATCCTTAATTCATTATTGACTTCAATTTCCATATTAGCTGTTCTTCTGATTCCATCTTCAAATATTTTTTCATTAAATTTTTTTACTTCCTTAACCTCTTTTTGATCTAATATATATGAAAGCGGCTGACCTTTTAATTCAGAACGCTTACAAGAACAAAAATCAGCCATTTGTTGATTAACTTCTCCAAAATGAGTGGGATCAGTAAAAATATAAGCTATTTTTTTTAAATTATTGAACAGAAACTCAAAGCGAGGTGTAATTTTTTGCATTTTATACCTCCCAAATCAATATCATTTATCCAATCTATTAATTACCTGTTCTAAATCAACTTCATTTACTTCAGAATTAAGTTCTAAAAATTTAGCCTTAAGTCCATCTTTAAAAGCTGCAGGTCTATCAACTGCAACAATTTCTCCCTGATTTATAAAAACTACTCGATCACAGAGGCGATCAGCCTCTTCTAAATAATGAGTACTTAACACAACAGTTTTACCTTCTTCTTTTAATTTCAAAACTTTTTCTCTAATAATTTCTGCAGAAATGGGGTCTAAACCTCCAGTTGCTTCATCTAAAATTAAAATTTCGGGCTCTGCCATTAAAGCCCTGCAGATCATTAATCTTTTTTTCATCCCCTTAGAAAAATTTTTAACTTCTTTTTTTGCAGCGTCCTGCAGCTGATACTCAGAAAGCAGTTCATAAACTTTATCATTACTGACATTATTGATACCGGCAAATAATTTTAAATTGTCAAGAGCATTTAAACGGAGATACAAATTACTTTCTTCAAATACTACTCCAATTTTTTCTTTAATCCAGGCCGGAATTTTTTTATTAATTTCTTTTCCCAGGATTTTTATATAACCTTGGTCAGCATGTAAAAGCCCAATTAAGATTTTAATTGTTGTAGTTTTCCCGGCACCATTAGGACCCAATAACCCGACTATCTCTCCCTGATTTATCTTCAGATTTATACCTTTTAAAGCTTTAAAACCAGAAAATGATTTTTCCAGATTATTTATTTCAATAATTGTTTTATTCATCTTGATCATCACTATCTGCAGCCTTATCATCTTTCAATGCAGATTCGTGGTCCCAAAAAATCTGAAAATCATCTTTAATTTTCCTTAAATAAACTTTTTTTTCAGATTCTTCTTCTCGTCTGCCAAAACGATCAAATTCTAATAAATAATTAACCTGCAGTTTGAAATATCTGCCAAAGTCATCTGCATAACTGAATTTATCTTTTATTTTATCAAAATCAACTTCTTCAGCCTGACCAACTTCAATTTCTGAGTATTTTAAGTTATATTTTTCAAAATTTTCTTCCTGAAATTCTAAATACTCATTTTTTTCAAGTATTCTTTTTAATTCTGCAGCAAAATTATCATAAACCTCATTAAAATCTTCTTCTGAATAATTTGCATAAATATATTCCGTAAAAGCCTCAGGACTTTCAAAATCTTCTGCCTGAAGCAGTGGAGTCATTAAAAATATGATCAACAATGCTAAAATAACATTTTTTTTATTCAACAAGAGAATCAGTCCTTCTGATATATATTAAAATTATGAAATAAAAAATAAGTGCAAATAAAATTAAAAAAAGTAATTCTGTTAAAATTTCACTGTTTTTTCCCTGATAAACTAAAACTTTATCTAAAGCCTGATAAAGATAATGGGTTGGAAAAAATTGAGCTAACTTTTGTGTTAAAGGTGATACATCTGCAATCAGAGCCGGAAAAATAATGGGAAAATAAGTTACAGTAGAAATTGATCTAGCAGATGATTGAGAATTTGTAAAAAGACTAATAATTAAACCTAAACCGCTGAAAACAAAAGCAGCAGCAGTAATTATTATAAAAGCTAAAAATAATCTGTTAAAACCAATTGCCAGTACACCATTGAGAGCTCCCATTAAAATTGAAGTAATCAAAGTTAAAATCCAGGCAAATAATGATTTAGCAGCTATTATCTGATAAATATTTACTTTTGTAACAAGCAGAGCAGCTAAAGTTTTATTATCCTTTTCCTCTGATAAAGAAGCAGATATCAGCATTAAACCAATCATTGTAATAGTAACCGTCAGCCAAATTGGCAAAATTGAACTGCTGACCTTAAAATCGGAAGCCGCCTGAAAATTAAATTCAGGGCCAGTATTTAAGTTGTGATATTCAGATAATAATTGAGAAATATTTTCTCTTAAAATAAAAAAATTGACTGTATCTCTGCTGTCTAAATAAACTTCATATTGTTCTTCCAGATCATCAAGATCGGGATCATAATATAAAACAGCATCAATCTGTCCGGAAGCTGTTTCTTTTCTGCCTGTTTCGAGATCATCATATTCTCTGATAGTAAAATTGCGAAAATTACTGTTGATAAACGAAACAAGTTCTTCAGTTTCTCTACCACTCACACCCAATTCAAAATTGCGTACAAGCTGCTGTGAGCTTACAAGCGAAAACATCAATGATGCAAAAAGAGGAAGTAAAATTATCATCACTGCTGTTCTATTTTTTAAAGATTCTTTTAAATCTTTTTTGATTAATAAATATATGATCTTAATGCTTTCTTTAATATTAGTCATTATTACTCTCCCTAATTAATATATATTTATTATTTATCAACTAATGCTTAAAAAGAAGGGAGAAATATAGTTATTTCTCCCCCTAATTTTTTCTTATGGAGCCATTCTATCAAAAAAGTAAACAAGAGCCCAGATTATTATAATAACACCTACTAATTCTGCCATTAAAACCCCCCCTTTCTGATGCATAGATAAAATTTAGAAGATAAAGTCTATATATATATTTATTCTCTAAAAAAATTTATTATCCTTTATATTATAGTTTTAAAATAGAATATCCCGGCTAAATTTTTAAAAATTTTAGCCATAATTTTTCTATTATGTTATAATATTAACCGGAGGTTGAATAAAAAGTGAAAAAATCACTTAAAATCTTTCTGGTATTTTTTAAAATAGGTTCTTTTACCTTTGGCGGCGGTTATGCTATGCTGCCAATCATTAAAAGAGAACTGGTAGATAACTTAGGCTGGATTGAAGAAAATGATATTTACAATTATTATGCAATCGGACAGAGCACTCCCGGCATTATTGCAGTCAATACAGCAACAATGACCGGCTACAGCCTCAGCGGTTTTAAAGGTGCACTGGCAGCAACTTCAGGTTTTGTTATGCCCTCACTTATTATTATAACTCTTATTGCTTCATATTTTAAGCGTTTTCAGCAAATTAATCTTTTTCAGCATGCTTTTGCTGCTGTTCAGATTGCTGTAGTGGCCTTAATTATTGATATTGTAATTAAAATGTGGCAGAAATCAGATAAAAGTAAAATGAGTTTTTTAATATTTTTACTGGCCTTTCTGCTGCTTGTTGTTTTTGATCTTTCACCAGTTTTTGTAATTTTGGCTTCAGCTGCAGCCGGTATCCTAATCCAATATTTAAGAGATAATTTACAGACAGCCTACCATAATTATCAGAATGAAAATAAGGAAAGTGATAAATGATGATTTTTATTACTTTATTTTTAGAATTTTTTAAAGTTGGTCTTTTTGCTCTAGGAGGAGGCCTGGCCGCCCTGCCTTTTCTGCAGGATCTGATTGAAAAATACGGCTGGATGACTGCCCAGGAACTATTGAATATGATTGCAGTCTCCGAATCAACTCCAGGTGCAATTGGTATAAATACAGCTACTTTTATCGGCTATAATACTGCCGGTATTGCAGGAGGAATTACTGCTACAATTGGACTAGCAGCTCCTTCGATAATTATTATCACCATCATTGCCCATTACTTCGAAAAGTTTAATCAGCATCCACTGGTAGAATCTGCTTTTAGTGGTATCAGGCCTGCAGTTGCAGGTTTGATTGCTTCAGCTGCCTTTGAACTGGCCCGGGGCGGAATTTTTAATTTAGAGCATCTAGAATTAAATGATAATTTAATTAAATTATTTGATTATAAATCATTAATTTTATTAATTATTATTTTCGCTGCAGTCCGAAAATTTAAAAAACATCCAATTATTTACATAATAACCGCTGCTGTTATCGGTATTATTTTTAAATTCTAAATAAATATTTTTCTAAATTATTATCTCAACTAATACTTGCAGATAATAATTTTTTATAATATAATTGGTATAGACCA
>JBKHDA010000030.1:0-25978 GCA_046541575.1 Halanaerobium sp.
ATTTTCTCGGCTTTTAAGAGTTCTAAATCACCTGCAAATTCAGATGCTGTTTCATAATTTTCGGCTGGTACAATAAATATATCAGCACCTGCTTCTTTTGCTGCCATAATCTTATATTTTACACCATCTATTCGACCAATTTCTCCATCTAAGCTGATCGTTCCTGTCCCAGCTATTCTTTTTCCACCGGTAATATCTTCTGGAATTAGCTGGTTATAGATTTCCATCGTAAAAACACTACCTGCTGATGGTCCAATTATATTTTCAGTTTTAAAATCAACACTGCCTGGAATATTATAATCTAAACCTTTGGAACTGATTAATACCCCAATAGAAGGATTGCCTTCATTTCCTTCTAATTCTAAAGTTTCCAGTTCAAAATTTAATTCCTCCTCATCTCTAATTACTGTCAACTCAACTAGTTCGCCAAAATCTCTGTTTTTGATAATATTAACTGCATCTGCTGCCATCTCAACTTTTTTACCGTCAACTGCAGTAATTAGGTCGCCTTTTTTTAATTTATTATAAGCACTTCCTTCTTCCATTACCTCAACGACTTCTGCCCCATCCCCAGTTACTTCTACTTCATAATCGGCCTGCCTAAAAGCAACAGCCTGAGCCTGCAGTTTACTCTCTTCCATCAGTTCTGCCATTAAATCTATATATTCATTCATATCCATATTTTCCGGCATCTGTTCCGACATTGCAGTTAACTTTTTATCATCAGGAGCAAAGAAAGAAATATAAAAATAATCCCAGGCCATAGCCCTTCTACTGCTGACTGCAGTCAGCAAAAATTCTCCCTGATTATCATAACCATCTTCGACTTCAATCATTGGCGATAATTCTTCTGCAATTCCGGGCTCCATAACCTGATAAGGAACTGGAACGAAATGACTTATTACAAATAAAATAAAAATTATTCCAATTAAACGAGAATAAAACTTTTGTAGTCTTTTATTTCTCATATTCATCTTCCTCTTTTATTTATATTTATTTATAAACTAAAAATAAAATTTGTCAATCTATTTTGATTGTATAACAGTTAACATATTCATTATATATTATAAGTATTACTTAATGCAAAATTTTTTTAAGATTTCTTGACATAAATTCCTACCTGAGTTATAATTTAAACAAAATTGAATATTGAGAAATGATTAGCTTAAAGTTAATCATTATAAATACCTCATCTTTTGGATGAGGTAGAGGAGCAGAAAAAATCAGTAGCTTTAAACTTTTTCAGAATCCAGAATTAATTTAAAAGTGAAAGGTTTTTCTGCCGAAGTGGTATTTTTAGGATTCAAAAGTACTGCTGGGGCTGTATATAAGATATACAGAACTGTCATAATAAATTTTATTATGTTGTGCTATCTCATAAAAACGATGAGGCGATTCCTGCTATTAATCCGGCATATCGCCGGGTATTTTTTTTGCCCTTAAAATTTTATTTTCATTTTCAAAAAAACAAAACTAGGAGGCTTTATTTATGGAAAATTATGGTATCATTTCTCTGCTGCCACCACTGCTTGCAATTATTTTAGCCTGGTGGAGCAAACAGGTTGTCTTATCTTTATTTTTAGGTGTTTTTGCGGGTGCATTAATTACAAATGCATATAATCCTCTCTTCGCTTTTATGCATACCTTAGATGATTATATTTTAGCTTCTCTGGCCGATTCCTGGAATGCAGGTATTATTTTATTTCTGCTGGCCATGGGGGGGATGATTGGTATAATTAATAAATCAGGTGGTATTTATGCAATAGGTGAGTATGTTGCTGAAAAGGCTAATTCTGTTGTAAAAACACAATTTGCTGCCTGGTTGATGGGTGTTCTTATCTTTTTTGATGATTATGCAAATACATTAATTGTAGGTAACACAATGCGCCCGATCACTGATAAAATGAAAATTTCTAGAGAAAAATTGGCTTTTATTGTTGACTTAACTGCTGCTGCAGTATCCAGTATTGTCCCAATTTCGACCTGGATTGCTTTTGAGGTTGGAGTTATTAGAGATGGATTTGACTCTTTAGGTTTAGAAATGAGCGCTTACGGAACCTTTGTGCAGACAATTCCATACCGCTTTTACAGTATTTTTGCTCTGATTTTTGCTTTGATTATTATTTTCACCGCCAGAGATTTTGGTCCGATGCTGGAGGCAGAAAAAAGAGCCCGTTCTACCGGAGAAACATTAAGACCAGGTTCTACCCCAATGGTCTCACAGGAAATGGAAGAAATTAAACAGCCAGAAGGTAAGAGTTTTACTTTTACAAATTCCTTTTTACCTATTATTGGAGTAATTTTAGTTACCTTAGTTGGACTCTGGTATAATGGTGGAGGCTTAGAAGCCGGTACTTCTATTAGAGATGCCTTTGGTAATGCTGATGCAAGTATTGTTCTGCTCTGGGCTGCAATTACAGGTAGTTTTATTGCGGGTATTTTATCATTTTCTAAGGGAATTCTTAATATCAGCGAAACAGTTGATGGCTGGATTGATGGAGCTAAATCAATGTTTATTGCCTGTTTAATACTTGTTTTGGCCTGGTCAATTGGAAGTATTACCGAGGATTTAGGTACTGCAGATTATTTAGTTTCAATTTTGGAAGGTAATATAATTCCAGAAATTGTTCCGGTAATGATTTTTGTTTTTTCTGCTTTTATTGCCTTTACAATTGGAAGTTCCTGGGGTACTGTAGCTATTGTGATGCCGCTTGCAATTCCTCTTGCCAATTCAATTGGAATTCCAATGCTGCCGACAATTGCAGCTGTTTTAACAGCAAGTGTAATGGGAGATCACTGTTCACCTATCTCTGATACTACAATTATGTCTTCTACCGCTTCTGCTGTTGATCATATGGACCATGTTAAAACACAGATGCCCTATGCTCTTACTGTTGGTCTGGTCGCTGCTCTATTTGGCTTCCTGCCAGCAGGATTTGGCGTATCAGCTGTTTACCTTTTACCACTGGGAATAATTGCTCTCTATATTATCGTTCAGGTTGTTGGTAAAAAATCAGAAAATCTCATTTAATATCATTTTTTAAATAACAGCCAAAATATAATATAAAAACATCAGCAAGTCCGCTCTTTTTAAAAAGAGCGGTCTTTTTTTTAACTGAATAATTTTTTAATTTTAGCTTCCGGCATGGGTGGATTAAAATAATAACCCTGAATATAATCATTTTCAAGCTGGTTAAGTTCTTCTAATTCCAATTTCTTTTCTACACCCTCAGCAATAGTTTTTAAGTTTAAAAGATGGGCAATGTTAATTATAGATTCAACAATATTTTTTCCATCATCACTTAAGGTCATATTTCTGATAAAAGATATATCAATTTTAAGATAATCAATAGGAAATTTCTGCAGATAACTAAAAGAAGAATATCCGGTGCCAAAGTCATCAATGGAAATTGCAAAACCTTTTTCCTTCATCCTGTTCATAACCTTTAAACTGTAATTAACATCATCCATTGCACTTGATTCAGTAATTTCAAATTTAATTAAAGAATTATTTATACCACTCTCAGCAATAATTTGATAAATATCATCAAGGTGACTGCTGTCTTCCAGCTCACGGGCTGATAGATTAATAGAAACAGGAACCACATCATAACCGGCATCCAGCCATTTTTTAATACTCTTTACTACTTTTCTGGTAACTATCAGTCCCACCTTTTTGATCAATTGAGAATTTTCCAGTATAGGAATAAATTCTGCAGGAGAAACTAATCCCTTTTCTGGATCCTGCCATCTAATCAGCGCCTCCATACCATAAAGGCTCTGATCCTGTCCCTTATAATATGGTTGATAATAGATTATAAATTCATCATTTTTTATTGCCTGATCTAATTTGGCTTCCATTTTAGTAAACTCTTTAATTTCTCTGTTCATTTCTTCATCAAAAAAAGCATAATCATTTTTTTTGATATTAATTAAAGCTATTTCAGCATTTGATAATAGATTTTGAGAATTTATACAGTCATCAGGATAAACAGAGATTCCAATTCTTGCATTGAGCATAAAAGGCTCATAATTATAAGTTATTGTTTCATCAAAGATCTTTAATATATTCTCAGCTGTTTTATATATTTCATTAGGAGAATTTATATTATCAATTACAACAGCAAAATTATCTCCACCAAGATAGGCCAGATGATTATTCTCATCAATTCGGACACAATTTTGACTTTCCTCAGCTTTATTATTTACCAACTCAGTCACCAGATTAATTAGACTCTTCTCAACTTCTGGATCATTATAAATATCGTTTAAATATTTAATCCTGTTAATATTAAGAACTAAAGCAGCAATTTTGCTTTCCGAATTGATTTCAATTAAATTATCAATCTTATTTCTGATAAGTTTCCGATTGGGAAGGCCAAAAAGAAGATCATAATTAGAAATGTATTCAATCTTTCTTCTTAATTTTTCATTTTGGGTAATGTCTCTGCCAACAGATATGTAATTTATTATTTTCCCATTATGATTTTTAATTGGTGTTATTGTCTGTTCTGAATAAAAATAGTCACCATTTTTCTTTCTATTAATAATTACATCATTAAAAACTTCTCCAGATTTTATTGTCTGCCAGAGATCTTTATAAAATTTATTTTTGTGTTTATCTGATTTAAATAAAGAAGGCTTTTTTCCGATAACTTCTTCTTTACTGTAACCAGTTATTTCCTGAACTGTTGTATTGGCATATTCAATAATTCCATCCTGATCAGTAATTACAATCCAGTTATCAGTTTCATTGATTGCCTTAACAAGTTTAATCATTTCCAATTCCCTTGCTAAATCATTACTTAAATTTTCAGCTATGGAAATAACTTCTTCCAGATTTCCATTTTCTTTTATCACGGCGTTATTCCAGCTGCAGCTGATCACAGAACCATCACTTTTAAGAGAACGGCTCATAAAACCATTTGGAAGAGCATCCAGTTCTCCATTTTTCCAACTCCGCCAGATATCTCTATCCTCTTCTGCTATAATTGTAGAAATAAAGTCCTTATTTTTGATCTCTTCCTTATCCCAAGCAAAAAGCTCTTCTGCAGCCTGATTTAAATCAATAATGTCTCCTTCTCGATTCCAGGAAACAAAAGCTAAAGGAGAATTTTGGTAAATCGAATTGAGTCTTTTTTGAGTGTAATTTAATTTTTGAATTACGAATTCATTGTTTTCTTGGTTTATTTGTTTATCTGACATTTAGATCTCTCCCCTTATTTCCAGTAAGCTTTCATTTGCTGACTTAAAAGCTGATAATCCATTTTTTGAGGCCACAATTCTGTATTATTTTTTTCTCTCATTGAAGAAATTAGATTTGCAAACAGCTGCTGATCATTGAAGTATTTAGCGAAATCTTTTCTAACCTGAGAGCGTGCAGAATTGCCATCATAAGGACATAAGCCCTTATCTATTTTAATATTTCTTTTTTTGATTTCTTCAGCAATCTTTTTTTCTCTTAAATAAATTAAAGGCCGTATAATCTCCACTCCACTCTCACTCAAATATCTACCGGGCTGTAATGTTTTTAACTGACCCGAATAAAAAATACTCATTAAATAAGTTTCTACTGCATCATCTAAATGATGACCAAAAGCAAGTTTGTTAAAATTAGTTTCCTGCAGATAACTTATAATAGCTCCTTTACGGAAGTGAGCACATTTGGAGCAGGGATTTTCCTCTTCTGCTTCTTTTATATAAGAAGCAATTTCAGTTTCTATGATCTTTAAGTCTATATTTAGCTGATCACAAAAATCTTTGATTCCATCAACTGCAGAATCATTAAAGCCGGGATTTACATGAACGGCCTTTAATTTAAAGTTGATTTTAAAGTGTTTTTTAAAAATTTTTAAAATCATTAATAAAAATGCACTGTCTTTCCCACCCGAAAGACCAACTGCAATCCGATCTCCATCATTTATTAAATCAAATTCTGCAGCTGCTTTCACAATCTTTGCTGTAATAGTATTATCAAAAGATAAATTCATAATTACTCCCCAATGTTTACTCTACTTTTCTAATGTCTTTTCCAAAAGGCATTAGTGATAAATAAGCCAGTTTTAAACTTTGTTTAGCAAATGGAATTCCAATTATAGTAATTCCAAAAATCAGAGCAGAAACTAAGTTAATCACTGCCAGTTCCCAGCCAAATACAATAATCCAGATAATATTTGCAATTAAACCAATCGAGGAATTTTCTTTTTCAACAATCTCTTTACCAAATGGCGCAATCTGCATTTTTGCCATTTTGAAGCACTGTTTACCAACAGGTATTCCAATAATAGTAATTGACCAGAGCAAACCGGCAATCCACCAGCCTATAGCTTCAATCAAACCCCCAAATATAAACCAGATAATATTACCTAATAAAGTCATAAATTTTCCTCCTCTGTTAAAACCCCTAAAATAAAACTATTTATTAAAATATTAATGCTAAAACCATAGTTAAAGCTGTAGAATAATTTAAAATTACAAAATTTTTAACAGATAAAATAAAAGTTTCTTTTTTGCTCTGTTTTTTTTCAAATTTGTTGATGTTTTGCTGAATCTTAAAAATAGACAGTAATGAAAACAGAGATAAAAATGGTAATATATTAAAAATCACTGCAGCTATTATGCTTAAATAAGATAAATAATATAAGGTTTTAAATAAGCTGAGGCTGCTGCTGCGTGAGATATAAATCGGAAGTGTATAACGCTTATTAGCTAAATCATCCTCAATATCACAAATATTATTGGCAAGCATTATATTTGAAATACCCAGAATAAGTGGTATCGAAAAAATGAATATTTTAAAAATTTCTAAATAATCTACCTGCATTATCAAAATATCAGCCTTTAAAATTAATTTAATTAAATTTAAATTGTGAACATATACCGCCAGAAAAGTTATAAAAAATCCCATAGTAAAACCAGAAAATATTTCACCTAAAGGAGTTCCAGAAATCGGGACTGGTCCGGAAGTATATAAAATTCCAATTATAAAAGATATTATACCAATTAATAAAACAATAACATCACTATATAAATAAAGCAGTAAACCAATTACTACTGCCAGAAAAAAAAGGGTGAATATAATGATTTTTACAGTTTTCTCAGTCAGACCATAATTAACAATAGCATTATGTTTTTCATAATTGTAACCAGATTTTTTTTCGGCTCTAAGAAAATCCTGATAATTATTAACTGCTGTAGTACCCATATCTACAAAAAGCAGAGAAAAAAAGAGCAGTATAAAATTACGGATGTCAAAATTTGAATAATGATGTAAAAGATATAAATTTCCCATTAAAAAAGGGGTTAAACTTGCAATTTTTGTTCTAATTTCAACCAGTTTTAAAAAAGCTGTTAAAGACAAACCACTCACCTCTGTTTTTGATCAATAAACTTATTTCTTAACTTATGATAAACAAAATCAGGAACCAGTTCTTTTATATTCCCATCAAAGTAAGCAGCTTCTTTAATTACACTTGAGCTTAAAAATGCATATTTTGTGTCTGTCATTAAAAATATTGTTTCAATTTCATTATCCAGATGTTTATTCATTGAAGCCATCTGAAACTCCCCTTCAAAATCAGAAACGGCCCTCAACCCTCGCAAAATAGCCTCTCCACCAACAGAGTTAACATATTTGGTTGTTAAACCAGAAAAAGAATCAACCTTTACATTCTTAAAATCCTTAGTTGCTCTTTTTAACATTTCAACCCGTTCTTCCATTGTAAAAACCGGTTCTTTATTTGGATTAAAGAACACTGAAACTATAACTTCATCAAATATATTGGCAGCTCTTTTTACAATATCAAGATGACCATTTGTAACAGGATCAAAACTGCCCGGATATACTATTGTTTTACTCATATTAACTACCCCTTATGCTGTATTTTTTTTATAGATTGTTAATAATGAATTTCCATAACGCTTATTTTTAATAATACTTAATCCATCAAATTCTGCTGCCTTTTCTGAAGCTGATTTTTCGCTGATAATTAATCCATCTTCTTTTAATAAATTTTTCTCAACAATTAATTCAACTGCCTCAGCTGTCATTTTCTTTTCATAAGGTGGATCCATAAAAATCAAATCATATTTCTGACTGCAGGTTTTTAAATATACATAAACATCCTGCTTATAAAGTGCTGCCTGCTCATAAAGTTTAGCTTTTTTTAAGTTATCCTCAATAATTTTTAGATGTGATTTATTTATTTCCACAAAATCAGCTCTTTTAGCACCTCTACTTAATGCCTCAATCCCAAGACTGCCAAAACCTGCAAATAAATCTAAAACTTCAGTTCCGGGCAAATAAAAAGCTATAATGTTAAACATTGACTCCTTTACCCTATCCAGTGTAGGACGAACATCTCTTCCTTTTAAACTTTTCAGTTTCAAACCACCAGCTTTGCCGGCAATAATTCTCATTAAATAACTCCTCCAACTATAATTATATCTTTAATTCTATTTCAGAAATAATTTCAGCCAAGCTTTTATATTTATGATGCCAGTTTTCAAGTTCAACAATCTTTTGTGCTTCTTTTCTGGCATCTTTTAAAAGATTCTGGTCATCAATTAGACTGGCCACTTTTAAATCATCAATTCCGTGCTGTTTTGTACCAAAAAATTCTCCTGGACCCCTCATTTTTAAATCTTCTTCAGCTATTAAAAAGCCATTATTACTTTTACACATAATTTCAAGGCGATGGGCAGCATCTTCACCAGGGGGATCAGATATCAGAATACAGTATGACTGGTGGCGCCCTCTACCAACACGACCTCTTAACTGATGCAGTTGAGCGAGGCCAAATCTTTCTGCATTCTCAATAATCATAATACTGGCATTACTGACATCCACACCTACCTCTATCACAGTTGTGGCCACTAAAATATCAATTTCACCATCTCTAAATTTCTCCATAATTTCTTTTTTCTCATCTGAGGGAATTGAACTGTGAATTAACGCCAGTTTATATTCTTTAAGAAAATCAGATTTCAGATCACTGTATAATTCTTCAGCTGAAATAAGATCAGGCATTTCCTCCGATTTTTCAATTAAGGGACAGACAATATAAGCCTGTCTACCTGATTCCACTTTTTCTTTTAAAAATGAATAAATTTGTTTTCTTCTGTTTTCCCGACGCCAGAATGTTGCAATTTTTTTTCTACCTGGAGGCATTTCGTCAATGACCGACAAATCCAGATCACCATAAATCAGCATTGCCATAGATCTCGGAATCGGTGTTGCAGTCATGATCAGCAAATCAGGATTATCACCTTTTTCTTTTAAACTGTGCCGCTGTTCTACACCAAAGCGGTGCTGCTCATCTATTACAATCAAGCCAGGATTATTATAATTTATACTCTCCTGAAAAAGAGCATGAGTACCAATAATTAAATCACATTTTCCATTCTCAATCTCTTTTTCTATTTCCTTACGTTCCGAATTCTTTATACTGCCTGTTAATATTTTAACTTCAAAATCAAAGTCAGCTAAAAGTTCTTTGAAATTAAGATAATGCTGCTCTGCCAGTATTTCGGTGGGAGCCATAAATATCCCCTGCAAACCATTTGCCATACTTTCTAACAGTGCCAGAGCGGCCACTACAGTTTTACCTGAACCAACATCTCCCTGCAGCAGTCTGGACATAGTTTTTTGACTTTCCATATCGTTTTTTATTTCATTCCAGACTCGTTTTTGGGCATCAGTTAGCTCAAAATCAAGTCCAGCTAAAAATTTATTTTTGGCTTCTTCTTTGTGATGATGCATTATCCCTTTTAAATCATTGTATTTTTTCTTTTCCTCCAGTGCATATAACTGTAAATAGAAAAACTCCTCAAAGGCCAGGCGCCTGCGAGAAAATTTTTTATGTTTTTCATTTTTAGGAAAATGCATTCCCAGAATCGAAGTTTTTAAATCAGGAAATTTTTTCTCTTTTCTAATTGACTCCGGCAGTTCATCTTTTAATAAATAAGCATAACTTTTTAAAGCATTGGCCATAATTCTGCGCAGCCTCCGCTGAGTCAACCCTTCTGTCAGTGAGTAAATAGGTACAATTCTGCCCGTATTTAAAACAGAAGCATCAGAACCTAATTTTTCATAAACCGGATTATTGATTTCTTTTCTCTTATATTTCCTCCAGTTTTTCTCACTAATTTTTCCACTGATTATATATTTATCTCCTACTTTAAACTGATCACGTAAATATGACTGATTATACCAGATACCATTAACCACATCACTACCATCAGAAAAAGTAACCCGCAGTAAATCAAGATTATATCTAATTTTTTGATAGTCGACTTTTAAAACTTCAACTTTAAAATTAGCCTGTTCTCCTACTTTAGTATATTTAATTTGACTGATCTGGCTGCGGTCTTCATATTCTCGCGGAAAATAATATAAAAGATCCTTAACTTTTTTTATCTCTAATTTGTAAAGGCGCTCGGCCCATTTGGGCCCAACACCTTTAACAAACTGAACCTCATCTGAAAGTTTTAGTTTCATTTTCCCAATAATTCTCCTCTGTAAATAACAATCCCATAGACTAAAGGACCTGTGTGAGAACTCAGTACAGTTCCAATTTCATTCTCCAGAAGCTGGTATTCAAAATCATTTCGGGACTTAAGTTCAGCTCCCAGGCGATTTTTAAACTGCTGATAATTATCGCTGTCTTTGCCATAAATATAAGCAAAGTTAACTTCTTTACTTTCAGCAGCTGTTTCTAAGGCCAGCTCAACCATTTTTTTATTAGTTTTTGCATAACCTCTTACTTTTTCTTTGGCTGTTATCTCACCTGTTTCAGCAGAAAGTTCTAAAATGGGATTAAAATTAAAAACACTACCTAAAAGAGCCTGAGCCTTCCCGATTCTTCCACCTTTCTGCAGATAGGTTAACTCATTAACAGTAAAATAAATTGTTAATTTTTCTCTTTCTCGAAGAATAGTCTCTTTTATTTCTTTTAATTCTTTACCGGCTCTAATTAACTCTGCTGCTAATAAAACCATATATCCCAGACCAGTACTTGTTGATTTAGAGTCTATAATTTCTACTTCTATATCTTCTATCTGAGCCGCAGCCAATCTTGCAGATTCACAGGTACCGCTTAAAACAGATGATAAATGAAGGGAAATAATCTGATCATATTCTGCGGCCAGCTTTTCATATTTATCTATAAAAAGGCCAACAGATGGCTGTGAAGTAGTTGGCATTTCAGCTGCAGATTCCATTATTGTATAAAATTCTTTACTGTCCAGATCAATTTTATCATAATAGGTATCTTCCTCAACGTGAACAGTCAATGGAATAATTTCTATCTGATATTTTTTTAATATATCTGCTGGTAAATCACAGGTGCTGTCTGTTACTAGAGCAATCATATTAACACATCCTATTCTAATGAAATTATAAAGGGATATAGAGGCTGACCACCGGGATATATTTCAATTTCATCAAAATCAAAATTTTCCTCCATTATATTTTTAATTTCTTCTGCTTCTGCCTCTGTAATTCCTTCACCATAATAGATGGTAACCAATTCTTCATCTTCAGCAGCCTCATTTAATAATTTTTTAACCGTTTCTTTTTTATCATCAGCACTAACTAAAATATCGCCATCTTTTAGACCTATATAGCTGTCCTTTTTAATTTCTAAGCCATTAACTTTAGAGTCTTTTACTGCCTGAGTAATCTCTAAAGTTTTGACATATTCAATTTCAGCCTCCATTTTTTCTTTTAATGCTTCTGTTTCAGACTGATCATCAAAAACCATTAAAGCACTCACAGCCTGTGGTATAGACCTGGTTTCAATTATTGCAATATTTTTTTTGCTCAGCTCAGAAACCTGTTTAGCTGCTGATATAATATTTTTATTATTAGGAAGGATAATAATTTTATCTGTATCCATCCTTTCAGCCACCTCTAAAAAATCATTAGTGGATGGGTTCATAGATTGTCCGCCTTTAATTACATAGTCTACACCCAATTCTTTTAAAATGTTGACTATTCCTTCACCATTAGCAACTGAAATTATACCGATATTCTTATCTACTTTTATAAGCTCTTTTGGCTTTTCTGTATTCTCTTCTTCATTTTGTGCTTTTTCATTTTCTTTGATATTCTTTTCATCATTTTCTGATTCAATATTTTCACTTTCAATATTTTTATTTTCACTCTGATCATTTTTATTAGTTTTTTCCAGAGCTTTTTTATGAAATTGTGCATGGTCGAAATTATAATCAGTTACATTTTCACGTTCTACTTTCTCCTGATTTTGTTTGCGCATATTATCAATCTTTATATCAGAAACTTTACCCTTTTTTAGACCGTATTCTAATAAAACACCTGGATGGTTGGTATGAATATGAATTTTAATTACATCATCACTACCAACCACCATTATAGAGTCTCCGTAACTCTGCATATCTTTCCTAATCTTATCAATCATTCTATCAATATTTGATTTACGGCTGTCAATCTCAATTAACATTTGAGTACAGTAGGTAAATTTAATATCCTCTGCAATCTCTGATTTTTTTCTAAATTTTCCCTCAGCTGCTGCAGCCTGATATTCAATTTTTTCTCCTTTTAGACCTTTGAGCATTCCCTCAAGTATTGTCAGATAACCCTGTCCACCGGCATCTACAACTTCAGCCTCTTTTAAAGCATCCAATAATTCTGGAGTCCGCTCTAATGATTCTTCTGCTGCTTTGATAGTTATTTCTAATAACTCCAGCAGATCCTGAACAGAGTCTGCTTCTGCTGCAGCTTTTTCAGCAGCTTCTCTAGATACAGTTAAAATTGTTCCTTCTACGGGTTTTAATACTCCGTGATAAGCTACTTCAGAAGCTTTCTCCAGTGCATTTGCTAAATCATTAGCACTCATCGTTCTTTTATATTTAAGAGCCTGGGAAAAACCTCTAATCAACTGTGATAAAATAACACCTGAGTTACCTCTGGCTCCCATTAAAGCACCTTTTGAAAGCGCGGCAGAAAGTTCTGAAACTCTTTTTGAATCATTATCTTCCAGATGGGATACTGCTTCTTTAAAAGTTAAATACATATTTGTACCCGTATCACCATCTGGCACTGGAAATACATTTAAGGAATCAATAAACGATTTCTGTTCCTTCAGCCAGTATAATGATGTAAACATCATATCTTTAAATTCTTCTGCATTGACTGCAGTAATTTTTTCCTGATTATTAATTGGCATCGCCAACCCTCACTCCCCTTACATTAACATCTATAGTTACTACTTCAATTCCAACTTTATTTTCGAGGGTATAGCGAACTCTTTCCATAACATTATGAGCTACTTCATGAATATTAGTTCCGTATTCAACTATAATATTTAAGTCTAGATGAACTTTCTCTTCACTAATCTCAACACCAACACCCTTACTAATATTATCCCAGCCCAAAAGATCTGCAAGACCATCCTGCATACTTCTGGAAGACATACCAACAAGACCATAGCATTCCATGACAGCAATACCCGCTGTTTTAGCTATTACCTCTTCATCAATAACTATCTTTCCAAGTTCATTTTTTAATTCTTTTTCCATTCTTTACACCTCTTTTCATACATAATTATTCTATCTTATCTAAAGCCTCTATGCAAGAAAATAAATTTAATGAGCTTTTTAGATGCTCATTTATTATTAATTTCAAGATAAATTAATACTTTCCTGCATATATAAATTTATATTTTTTCTAAACTTGCTCTAATAAACTTGCTAAAGGCTGTTTATCTATGTTAAAATGTAATTTGACAGAGATATTTATTTTTTAAATTAGGAGGTGTTTTTCTATGTCCAGAGTCTGCGAAATTTGCGGTAAAGGCGGAAATACAGCCAATAGCATACAAAGACGTGGTAAAGCTAAGAAAAAAGGAGGAGTTGGACGTAACATTACAAGTTCTACTAAAAGAACTCAGCGTCCAAACCTTAAAAAAGTTAAAGCAATTGTTGACGGATCACCAAAAAGAATTAAGGTGTGTACTCAATGTCTTAAATCAGGTAAGGTTGAAAGAGCTTACTAATTAAGATTTAGTTAATAAAGGGAGTAGAAGCATTTTAAAATGCTCTACTCCCTTTAGTACTTTTTAGCAGTAATTTATTTATTATTTTGATTACCTTTTACTTTAATCTTTACTCAATTTTTCTAAAACATAGAATAACAAACCACTTTTTAAATTAATTTCAGCCTGATCACTTTCAATCAGGTTACTAATCCCTCTGCTTTTAGAGCGTCCAATATTTTTATTGTCCAGATTATATTTGCAGCCTTTAATACTTAAACCTTTAATAGTTTTACTCTGAGGGATTAAAGAAAGTCGATAGCCTTTTTTGGAAATGAACTTTTTTTTGCTTTTGATTAATGCTATTTCTATCTTTTTAGAAATTATTTTAGCTTCTAAATTCAGTTCATAAATATATTCCAAAAGATTTAGATTTGCCAGCTGCTGATCAATTCTACCTCCAAGCGCTGAAATTAGATAAAGCATTTCAAATCCCTGCTCCCGACAATAATCAACAGTAAGCTCACTATCAGTTTGATCTTTTTCTACAGGATGTTTTATGAATTCCACTTTTTGACTGCGGTAATAGCCTTCGTTTACTGCAGTTAAAGAATCCAGATCACCAATTATCAGATCAGGCAGCAGTTCCAGTTTTCTGGCTTTGTTCGCACCACCATCGACTGCTATCACTTTATCAATTTCTTCATTTTCTATAATTTGATTTAATTCATCTTTATTTAAATCAAGATCACCATTAAGAATTAAAAGTGCACTTCTTTTAGACATCAGAAGCAGTTCTCCTCATTTCTGAAAGAGCTGCTGCAGGATCATCTGCTCCAAAAATTGCAGAACCGGCCACAATAATATCAGCACCTGCTTTTACGATTTCTTTCAGATTATGATTTTTAATTCCACCATCAACTTCTATTTTACATTCATAGTTATTATCATCAATTATCTTATTTAATTTAGCAATTTTTTCTGTCATCTTTGGAATATATGATTGTCCTCCAAAACCGGGGTTGACAGACATTATTAAAATTTGGTCAAGCTCAGGTAAAATATATTCTAAATTAGTTAAAGGTGTGGCGGGATTGAGAGAAACTCCGGCTTTTATACCCTGATCTTTGATCAGCTGTATCACGCGGTGAATATGGTCAGTTGCCTCTAGATGTACGGTTAATATATCAGATCCAGCCTCTGCAAAATCCTCAATATACCTTTCCGGTTTAGTAATCATTAGATGAGTATCAAAAGGAAGACTGCTGTGTTCTCTAATAGCTTTTATGATTCCAGGCCCAAAACTAATATTGGGCACATATACCCCATCCATAACATCTAAGTGTAAATAGTCAGCGTTCTTAATTAATTTTAGCTGTTCTTTTAATTGACTAAAATCTGCTGCAAGTAATGAAGGTGCAAATTTTGTTTTCATTAATATCGCCTCTCCTTTTCATTTAATTCATTATACAATTGTTGATAGCTCTGATACCTTCTCTCAGATATTTCTCCCTCTTCTACCTTCTGCTGTACTATACAGCCGGGCTCATGCAGATGAGTACAGCAATTGAATTTGCAGTCATTATTATATTCTGCAATTTCAGGAAAATACCAGGACAAATCATCAGCTTCAATTTCTAAATCAAGTTTTGCCATTGAAGAAAAACCGGGAGTATCTGCCACCCAACCATTATTAGGCAGAGGTAAAAGCTCTACCATTCTGGTAGTGTGAACACCTTTTTTAAGTTTTTTGCTTACTGCAGCAGTTCTTAAATCAGCATCTTCTATAACCTTATTTAAAAACGAGGATTTACCTGCTCCAGAGGGTCCAGTTAAAACATTAATTTTATTATTTAATTTATCAAATAATTTTTCTAAATTTTTATTTTCTTTGACACTTATAAAAATCAGATCATAACCCGCTTTTTGATATTCGACAAAATTTTCTTCATAACCTTCTTCTGCCTGATCAATTTTATTAATTACCACCAGGGGATCAAAACCAGAGCTTTCTACCAGCAGTAAAAATCTATCCAGAAGTGATGGGGTAAATTCAGGATCTTTAACTGAATGCATAATAACTACCTGATCAACATTTGCAACCTTCGGTCTTTTCAAAAGATTACTGCGGGGATAATAATCCTCTAAAATCTCATTTTCAATATCAATTTCTACATAATCTCCAGGATAAATCTTTTCTCTAATCTTTCCCCTGATTCTACACTGATAAATTTCTTTGTTTTCTACAGCTACAAAGAAAAAACCTCCTATAGATTTAATTAAAATACCTTTCATTTAATTTATCATCCCCCAAATTTCTCAGTTTTTATCAGTTGATTATCAAAATATATTCTTATTTCTGTTTCCCCTTGACTCTGAATATCTCTAATTATATTATCTCCAGGTTGATGTACCGCCTGATAAACCTGATCTTCACCATTTTCATCTTCAACAACAATCTTTACCTCTCTCCTTTTTGTACCACTGACATTAACAGAGATTCTGTTTAGATGAAAATCCTCCTCTGAGTTTGAGTCTGTTCCTTTACTAATTACAAAATCAACAGCTATTCCCTTGGGCAGGTATTCACCTGCTTTAACACCTTGAGATATTACCTGTCCATCAGCAAAACGCCTGGAATTTTCTACACTAACCTGACCAATATTTAAACCATTTTCTCTAAGCAAATCAAGAGCTTCATCCTGAGTAAGACCTGTTAAATCAGGCATTCTTACAGAAATATCTCTTTCACCACGACTTACAAAAAGTGTAACTTCACTGCCTTTTTCAACCTCAGCTCCAGCAGCTGGTATTTGATTAATTACTGTACCCGGGTCTTCAGATAATCTAAATATATACTGTATATCACCACTTTTTAAAGATAAATTATCTAATTCAAGCAGAGCTTCTCTGAGAGAATTACCATTAAAATCTGGGATTTCAATTAACTCTGGTCCTTTACTTACTGTAATATTTAGTGGTCGGCTCTGTTTAACTCTTTCTCCTGCGTCTGGCTGTTGACTAACAATATGATTTGCTTCAACATCTTCACTAAAAACTCTTTCTTCACTTTCAACTAAGTTTAGTCCAACCTCAGAGGCCATTTTTCTTGCCTCAGACAGATTTTCACCTTCAATATCCGGCACCTGAACTACAGGAACATTGGTATATTGATTAAAAAAGAAAATAGAACCACCAAATAAAATTAAAATAAATATTATTGCTGCTGCTGTAATCATTAGTGGTCTTTTAAATTTGTTTTTTTCTTTATTTGTTTTTCTCTCATTTTTCGATTCTTTTAACTTTTTTTCGGAGCTGGATATATCTTTTTGCTTTTTATCTTTTTTATTTTCAAAAAATCCGGATTTATTATTTCCATTATCAGCTTTATCCTGATCATTATTTTCTGATTCTGCTTTATTTTCATCTTTCGAATTATTAAGATAAGAAAAATCAGATTTTTTAAGAACCTTAGTTTCATCAGCATTAAACTCATCTTTTTTTCTGGTCTTCTTGTCTTTTTTGAGGTTTTTTAAACAATAAGTGATCTGCTGTCTCATCTCATAAGCATCCTGAAAGCGATCTGCCGGCTCTTTAGCAATGGCCTTCATGATTAAACTGTTTACTTCATCAGGTATATCATTATTAATCTGTGCAGGCTCGACAGGCTGCTGCTGAATATGTTTTAAAGCCACTGAGATTGGACTATCTCCATGAAATGGAAGTTCTCCGGTTGTCATTTCATAAAGAACTACACCTAGAGAATAAATATCGGAATAAGCCTTGATTTCTCCCCCTTTTGCCTGTTCTGGAGAAAAATAATGTGCACTACCAACCACTGTTTCAGTTACTCTAACTGTTGAATTACTGACTGCTCTAGCAATTCCAAAATCTGTAACTTTAACCTCCATATCATCATTCAAAATTATATTGTGAGGTTTTATATCACAGTGCACAATCTGATTGCCGTGGGCTACAGATAGGGCAGCTGCAATTTGTCTTGCTATTTCTAATGATTCAGCAATAGAAAGCTTGCCTTTTTCTTTAATTAAATCTTTTAAATTTTTCCCTTCAACTATCTCCATTACAAGATAAATTCTTTCTTCATCAACTACAATATCATAAATACTTACAACATTAGGATGAGAAAGTCTGGCTACCGCCCGTGCTTCCTGTCTGAATTTATCTATAAACTCATCATCAGATTTATATTCTGGTCGCAGCATTTTTAGAGCAACTCTTCTTTCCAAAAGAGTATCTCGCGCAGAATAAACTATTGCCATCCCACCACTGCCAATTTCTTTTATAATTTTATAGCGGTTATTTAAAATCTTCCCCTGCATAACTTCACCTCAATTTTCATTAAACAATAATTATTTTTCATTATAATCAGCAACTATTAAAGTTATATTGTCATAGCCACCACTATTTAGTGCTGCCTGAAGCAGTTTTTCTGCAATTTCCTCAGGATCATCATTGTTATTAAATACTTCTTCAATTTTATTTTTTCTAATCATATCTGTTAAACCATCTGTACATAATAATAAATAATCATCAGGACCCAATTTGAGCTGACCCTTATCCAGATCTAAATCATTATCTAAACCCAAAGCCTGAGTTACTATATTTTTTTTAGGGTGGTTAAAAGCCTCTTCTTCAGTTATTTTACCCTGTCTTAATAAATCAGCAACTAAAGAATGGTCTTTAGAAATTTTTCTCAAATTCTGCTCCTGCTTATTATAAAGATATATGCGGCTGTCTCCTAAATTAACATAATAAAGAGTATCTGACTTAACTATAACCGCAGCAAATGTTGTCCCCATTCCTCTGTATTCCTGGTTTTGTTGACTTTTATTTATAATTTCTTGATTTATTTGATAGATTAAACTGCTCAAACTTTCTAAAGGAACAGCTAGATCAAAACTAAAGTCAGCAGCAGAATCTACTGCAGTCTGACTTGCTACTTCTCCAGCAGCATGGCCGCCCATCCCATCAGCAACCATGAAAAATTTGGCCTCTTCTTTTATAAAAAAATTATCTTCATTTGCACTGCGTTTTTTCCCTTTATCACTTAGAGCTTTAAACCGCATTTTTCTCCTCCTTCAAATTTAGACTCTATTTTTCTTTTCTTTTCAACTGTCCACAGGCTGCATCAATCTGGGTTCCCATCTCTTTTCTTAATGTAACCTGGATCCCATTATTATCTAAAGTTTGATAAAAACTGTCTATAACTTTTTGTACGGGTCTTTCAATACCCAATTCCGGAACCGGATTAGCAGGTATTAGATTCACATGACAGTTTATACCCCTCAGAAGTTCAGCTAACTGTACTGAAAGCTCAGGACTATCATTAACACTATCCATTAGTACATATTCAAAAGTTACCCTTCTACCGGTTTTCTCTATATATTCAATTACAGCAGTTAAAAGCTGATTTAAATTATATTTTTTATTAATCGGCATTATTTTATTCCTTAAGCGATCATTAGGAGCATGTAAAGAAACAGCTAATCCAATCTGGTCATTAACCTCAGCCAATTTTTTAATTTCTGGTACAAGGCCTGCTGTAGAAATTGTCATTTTACGCATTCCAATATTTAAGCCATTATCGGCATTTAATATTTCTACTGCCTTCATTAAATTATCAAAATTAGCTAGCGGCTCTCCCATTCCCATAAATACTACATTGCTCAATCTGGGCTCAGCAAAATTTGACCCACTGATATCTTTTTGAACCTTAATCACCTGATCAACTATTTCTCCAGTGCTTAAATTTCTCTTTAAACCATCAATTCCAGTAGCACAAAAGGAGCAGCCGAGTCCACAGCCAACCTGAGTCGAAATACAGGCACTATGTCTGCCTGATTCAGGAAAAGGAAGATAAACTCCTTCTATATTTTCGCCGTCATTTAACTGCCAGAGATACTTAACAGTACCATCAACAGCCATACTTCTTTTAATTTCTTCTAAATCTGTTAAATTATAATTTTCATCTAAAAATTTGCGCATTTTTTTAGGTATATTTTTCATTTCCTCTGTTTTAGATACACCATTTTTATACAGCCAGTTGAAAACCTGCTCACCTCTATAAGAGGGAAAACCAGCCTCTTTTAATTCGTCTACTAATTCACTTCTATTTAATTCTTTTAAATCCTTCATCTTAAATTTAATCACTCTCCGCTTTTTTTAATAATGCATAGAAAAACCCTTCCGAATCTACTTCTCCAGGCAGTAATTCCAAATATTTATTTTTATTATCTAAGTTTAAACTGCTTACTTTTTCTAGTTTCTGATTGATGTCAATTAATTCAAAATCATCATTTTCCGCTAAAATTCTTTTGATTAAATCCTGATTCTCTTCTTTGGTTAAAGTACAGGTAGAATAAAGAAGCTGGCCTCCTACTTTCAATTTATCTAGATTATTAGTCAAAATATCATACTGCAGTGCAGCCATTTTTTTTATAACTGATTGATCTTTATCCCATTTGATTTCTGGTTTGGAAGCTATTAAGCCCAGACCGGAACATGGTAAATCTGCCAGTATTCTGTCATATTTATGATCATCCTTATATTCAGCTGAATCTGCTTTTATTAATTCAACATTTTTGACTCCCAGTCGCTCAAAATTTCCTCTGGTCAGATCAAGACGCTGCTGACTGATATCCAGAGCTCTTATGCTGCCGGTGTTTTTCATTAAAGCGGCCAGATGAGAGGTTTTACCACCTGGAGCACAGGCCAGATCAAGCAGTTCCATATTTTCTTTAGGATCTAAGAGTAGAGAGGCCAGGCCGGCTGATGTACCCTGTATATAGGCTGCTCCCTTTTTAAAAACTTCAGTTTCTGCAGGGTTATTAACTTTTTTCAGTCTGTAAAAGGATTCTAAAAAAGTTTTTTCATATTCTACATTATCTTCTGCCAGCAGTTCCAAAAATTTATCTTCGGACATTTTTAAAGAATTGTGTCTGTAAATTACTTCTGCCCTTTTGTTACCGGCTTTTAAAATCATTTTGCTTTTATCTAGTCCATATTGTTTAATAAATCTTCTAACAAGCCAGAGTGGATATGAATACCTGACTGACAAATATTTTTCAGGATTCTTCTCCTCTAATGGTAATTTAATGGAATCTTTTTTTCGATTAATATTTCTTAAAATTCCATTTGTAAAAGATACTGCTCCCTTTTTAGACGCTGGGAGTATTATTTTAACAGCTTCTACACTTTCATAAATAGCTGCCCTTGCCGGGACTTTATCAAGAAAAAAGAGCTGATACACTCCTATTCTCAGCCCCATCAATACTTCTTTATCCATTTTATCCAGTTGAGTCTTTGAAAACTTATCAATAATATAATCTAAATATATTTTATTTCGAATAACACCATAAAAAATTTCGGTAAAAAGATTTTTATCTCTCTGGTCTTTAATTTTTTTCAATTCCGAATCCAGCAGCAGATTTGAATAGCTGCCCGTTTCCACTCTCAGCAGTGCCTTTAAAATTTCAGCTCGCAAATTCTGCAATTAATCATCACCCAGGCCGGCTAAAAGAAGGATTCTGAGCATATTTGCCAGGGCAACCAGTGTAGTTGCTACATAGGTGAAAGCTGCTGCTTTTAGCACCTTTTTTGCACCTTTAATCTCTTCCTGATTTAATAAATCAGTACTTTTTAAATTGCTGATCGCTCTATTGCTGGCATTAAACTCAACCGGCAGTGTCACAAGATGAAATAAAAAAGCTGCAGAAAAAAGCACAAAACCGGTCATAATTAAAAAATCAGCTCTGATAAAAAATCCAAATATTGCCAGCGGCAGTCCAAAACTGGAACCGATATTTGCTGCAGGTACTAAAGAAGCCCTTAAAGAAAGTGGTTTATAATCTTCTTTATCCTGAATTGCATGCCCTACTTCATGGGCAGCAACGCCAACTGCTGCAATTGAATTATTATTATAAACATCAGATGACAGATTAAGCGTCTTCTCTTTAGGATCATAATGATCGCTTAATTTGCCATCAGTTTTGCGAATTTCAATATTTGCTAAATTATTTTTTAATAAAATCTTTCTTGCAGCCTCTGCTCCGGTTGTATTTGAATTGATCTGAATATCATTAAATTTACTAAATGTATTTTTAACTTTATATTGTGCATAAACTGCAATCAATAAAGCAGGAATAATCACAATCATTGTTGGATCAAAGAAAAATGGATACATAGATTTACCTCCTTTATAATCTAAGCATTATTAAATCTTTTTTTGTTGTCAATTTGATGTCCGTTTAAGAAATCCTGAACATCCAATCTTTTACCACCGGGAAGCTGCAGTTTTTCTAGAGAAATAATTCCATCACCTGTCTGAACCAGGATTCCATCATTATGATCTGCTTTAATAATAGTGCCCGGTTTATGGCTGCTGTTTTCTCTTTCACTAATTTTGCTTTCCCAGATTTTAATTTTATCTCCATCCAGCTCTGTATAGGCTCCAGGCCAGGGATTAACACCTCTGATTAAATTATAGATTTCTTCTGCACTCTGATCCCAGTCGATTTCACCCAGAGACTTATCGATCTTATAAGCGAAAGTCGCCTCAGAATGATCCTGGGCTGTGCGAGGAGCTTTTCCTGCTTTAACATCTTTTAAAGTTTTAAGCAGTAATTCAGCTCCTTTTTCAGCCATTTTATCATGCAGATCACCTACATTATCATCCTCTTTTATTTCAATTTCCTGCTGATAAATAATATCTCCATCATCCCAGCCCTGATCCATATACATGGTTGTATTACCAGTAATTTTCTTACCGTCAATTATCGCCCTATGAATCGGACTCGAGCCCCTGTATTCAGGCAGTAATGAAGCATGTAGATTAATACAGCCGTAGTCAGGAATTTCTAATAAATCCGGACTGAGCTTCTGGCCAAAAGCAACTACAACAATAAAATCTGGATCTATTTTTTTAAGTTTAGTCAAAAATTCACTCTGATTTACGTTTTCACTCTGCAGTATTTCTAAATCTAATTCCAGTGCTTTTTCTTTAATATCGGAATAATGGACATTCTGGCCTCTGCCGCTTTTTCGATCAGGTTGAGTTACTACAGCCTCAATCTCAATCTGATCATCATTATAAAGTTTTAGCATTGAAGGTACTGCAAACTCTGGTGTTCCCATAAATATAATTTTCATCAAATCACTCCGCAATTTTTACTACTTTATCAACAAATAAAACTCCATCTAAATGATCCATTTCATGCTGAATTGCTCTTGCTTCAAAACCTTCTGCCTCAAATTCAATTTCATTACCTTCTCTATCTAAACTTCTAACCTTTATCCATTCAGATCTAATAACATCACCAGTTTCACCCGGAATACTCAAACAGCCTTCTTCCATGATTGCTTTTCCTTCTTCTTCTATAATTTCTGGATTTATTAAAACAATTTTATTATCTTCGCGGATATCAACAACAGCAATTCTTTTTAAAATGCCTACCTGAGGAGCGGCAAGACCAACACCTTCTTCTGCATACATTGTATCAAACATATTATCAATTAAATCATTAGTTTTTTTAGTAACTTCATCTATTTTTTTTGCCTTACTTCTTAAAACAGGATCACCAATTTCTCTAATCTGTAAAAGAGCCATAGTATCTACCTCCTAAATTATATTATAACATTTGATAGGGATCCACATCAATACGAATTTCAACCGAATCGTTATTCTCAGACTCTATAAATTTCTTTTCAATCAATTGTATTATATATTCGCGATTGCGCATTGAATTGAATTTTAAAATAATCTGCCGGCGGTATTTATTTCTTATTTTACTTAAACCAGCAGGTGCCTCTCCCAATTTTTCTAAATATTTATCAGCATAACTGTCCAGAAATGAAGATAATTTTTTACTTCGCTTTAAAGCTTTTTGCTCATCCTGAGCACTAATAATAATATTTATCAACCTGCAGAATGGTGGGTAATTTCTATTTTTCCTAATTTCACTTTCTTTTTGATAAAAATCATCAGCTTCTGTTTTTAAAACTTCCTGAATGCTGTAATGATCTGGTTCATAACTCTGAAGAAAAAATTTGCTTTCAGCTGAATTAAAAAGCAGACTTTTTAACTGCTTTAAAAGAAAGTAATTGTTTTCAGCAGCTCTAAAATCTGAGCTATTTAGAGCTGTATCAGCAGAAATAACTGCTAAAAAATTAAGATTATCATAAAATTGATTTTTAATTAGAATTGAAGTTCCAACTAATATATCAATTTTTCCTTTTTTAAAGGCCAGCAGCCTCTCTTTTAAGTCTTTTTCTTTTAAATCACTATCAACTCTGACAATCTCAGCCTTCGGATAAAGATCTCTTAATTCTTCAATTATTTTTTCAGTTCCTACTCCAGCCCGGGAAATAAAGGCACTTCCACATTCAGGACAGTTATCAGGTACTTCCTTTTTTAATCCACAATAGTGGCAGATTAGTTTCTGCTGTTTTTTATGATAATTTAGCGAAATATCACAATTATCACATTTAATAACATGTCCACATTTTCTGCAGATTAAATAATTTGCCGAACCGCGCCTATTTAAAAATAAAATTACTTTCTTATTTTTTACTAAATGAACTTTAATTTCATTCTTTAATTTTTGACTCAGGTCACTTAAATTTCCTTTTTCTACTTCCTTTTTCATATCTATTAGCTGCTGCTGCCTCTTATCTTTTTCAGAACTAAATTCAATTTCCCTGTATTCTCCTGAAAATACATGATATTTGCTTTCAAGAGATGGAAAAGGTGATTCAAGAATCAAAATTGAATTATTATTTTTTAAACGTTTTGCAGCAATCTGTCTGGCGTGATACAGAGGATGTTCCTGACCTTTATAGCTCTCATTATTTTCTTCCATTATAATTACAGCATCCAGTTGAGAAAAGGGAGCAAAAACTGCAGATCTTGCTCCAACAGCAAGTTGAACCTCTCCTTTTTTAATCTTAAGCCACTGATCAAAAAGTTCTCCTTTAGATAATTGACTGTGCAAAAAAGCTATCCTGTCGTTAAAATAATTATTTAACTGCTCTAAAAAAATTGAGTCTTTTTCTATTTCTGGTATTAACAGAATAATATTTTTATTCTTTTTGATAAGATTTTCTAATATATTTATAATTAAATTATACCTTTTTTTATTGTTTTCCGTTGTTAATAGATAACTATTTTTATCAAATTCATTATTTAAAATAGATTTTATTATTTTTTCATCATCTTTAGCTATTGAAAAATCTAAATTATTTTCTATCTCCAGTATTGAATTTATTTCAGGCCTTCTCTCTTTAATATCAGTATATAAAAAGATTAAATCTTTGTCTATTAAACGGTAAACAGTCTGTTTTGATGTTTCTGCATATCCAATTACAGTTTTTAATTTATTTTTTTGCTGTTTGTGATTTAAAAGATATTTTAAAATAATGTATTGTTTGGGTGCTTTATTTTTTAATTTTTCTAATTCAAGTTCAAAATTTTCAATTTCTGAGTTTAACTTTAAAAATTCTACTTTCTTTTTCTTTATTTTTTTATCCGTAATACCTGCAGGTAAAGCAGATTTAATTACCTGAGCTAAATATGCATGATAATAAGAAGCAGTCCAACAAAATATTTCTAAGAGCTCTTCATCAAAAAAGCTCTGCTGATAAAGTAGAGAATCTATCTCTTTTAATTTTGATTTTTCCACTTCAGAATCTGCATTAATTTTTGTTACAAAAGCAGAAATTTTGCGCCGGCCAAAAGGAACTTTAACAATCTGACCAACATTAATTTTTGACTTAAATTTTTCTGGAAGCAGATAATCAAATTCTTTATTTAATTTTCGCAGCGGAAGATCAACAACTACCTTTATTATTTGATCCATAGTTTTTCCTTTCTGATTCAGCTATTATAATTTAATTTCTGTTTATCGGTTTATAAAACAGACAGATAAATAATAATTAATTTTCTTATA
>JBKHDA010000031.1:0-24957 GCA_046541575.1 Halanaerobium sp.
TTAAAAAATCAGAGGTAAAAAATTTTGAGGCAGCTGAAACTGCTGTGGCTGCTGCAGCTGGAATTTACAGTACTGGAGAGATTCCTGCTCCTAAAGAAAGTTATATTAATCCGAGATATGTGATTAAAAAAGATGGACAGCAGCTGACTGATTCTTTTAATGATGATATTTCTTTATATCTTGAAGCTGAAAGTGGAATTGTTATTTTACTGGGCTGCAGCCATAAGGGTGTAAAAAATATAATAAATGAAATTAGAGCAGAAATTGGGGATAAAAAAATTGCAGCTAAATCTTTTTGAGCCAAATTATTTGTATTTAATTTCACTATAACCAGGTACAAAAAGTACTTTTTGTACCTGGTACCAATATATGATATGATAAAAGCGAAACGGTTTTAACTTTATTTATGTACAGGAGGAGTTTAATTGTTAAGTAATTTTGAATTGGAAAAGCGTTTGCGGTATTTGTCGTTAATTCTTTTTCTGAGTTTTGTTATTAAATATAATTATCTAATGCTGCATATATTTTATGCTCCTTCACTATCAGCACTGTTTATCAGAAATGTATTTTTTGTATTTTTCTATTTAAAATATATAGAACCTCTGCTTATTTCTAAAAAAATAAGACAGAGGTTGTTTTTCCTGCTCTTTATATTCAGCTTTTTCTTTGTTACTAATTATTGGTATAACCGCTATTTTGGAAATTTTTTGAGTATCAGTGATATTTTCGCAGGTGAGGGGACCGGAGATTTTTCGATGTATCAGGTCCTATTTACTCAGATTTTCAATTTCAGAGATATTGTTATTATTTTAGATCTGGGACTTTTAGGACTGCTGGGTTTTAATTCTCTTCCTGATCTAAAATTGAGCTGTGACTGGGGTCTGGGTGATTTATCTTTTAAGTCTCTGGGACTGAAAGGCAGTTCTGTTTTGACTCTGATTGTTCTGCTCTTATTTATGCAGGTTTTTGTAGGTAGTTACCTGCTGGGAGCTGAGAGTCCGACTGATCTCTACCAGTTAGGAAGTTCTTATCTGGCTTCCGTTTATGGGATTCTACCTTTATATACAATAGAAACTTACAGCTATCTGAATCGGGAAGAAGAAAAACCGCGCCCGCTGCTGGAGAATGTACCTTATTATAAAAAACAAACTCAGCTCAGTGGTCAGAAGACTCTTCCTGAAAATACAAATATAATTTTAATTCAGGCAGAATCACTTGATGCTAAAATAATTGATTACAGTCAGCAGGGCAGGGAAGTTACACCCTTTTTAAATGATCTTAAAAAAGAAAGCCTGTATTTTGAGAATTTCTATGCCCAAAAGGTTAACGGCAGTTTTGATGCTGATTTATCAACTCTAACTTCTCTTTATCCTGTTAATCGAAGTTATGTGTTTAGTGATATTGATTTAAGCAGTTTTCAATCTCTGCCTGGCTTACTTAAAGAAAAGGGATATCAGACTCTTGCTTTTCACAATAATGACCGCAACTTTTTTAATAGAGCAGAAGCTTATCCTGATCTGTCATTTGATCGTTTTTACAGTCTGCGAAATTTTGATGAAGAAATTTATCCAGTACCGGAAGAAAGGTCTCTGGGGGTCAATGATTATGATTTTTTTGATTCTGCAGCAGATTCGATAAAAAAAGCAGCAGCTGAAGAGGAGCCATTTTTTGCTTATTTAATTTCATTAACCAGTCATACACCTTTTCATTTTTATCCGGAAATTGCTGTTGAAGATTTTGCAGAAGTTAATAATAATCTGGTCCATAATTATTTTAAATCGATTAATTTTCTCGATAAATCACTGCAGAATTTTGTTTCTGAGCTGGAATCAGAGGGAATTATGGATAATACACTTTTAGTAATCTATTCTGATCATGAATCAGAAATAAAGACCAGAGAATATGAATCAGGACGTGATTTTACTCTCTGGCGCAATGTAAAAGTTCCCTATCATATTCCTTTGTTGATCAAACATCCCGAGCTTGAAAATGAAATTATTTCTAAAGAAGGAACCACAACTGATATTGCACCAACAATTTTGGATTTGTTAGGATTTAAGCAATTACCCGATCAGTTTGTTGGAAGTTCAATGTATTTAGAGCAGGAAGACCCAATATTATTTTTACATGAAACCCCACATATTTTAAAAGATGGACAGCTTTTTATTAAAGAACTGGATCAGATTAATAAAGTAGGACATTTATTAGATCAGAAAAAAGAAGTGGAATTTTCAGAACAGAAAATTATGGAACTAAATGAAATAATAAATTATATGCGCAGTATATTTATGATCAATCAGGGTGAAATTTTTAAGGAGGTGGAGTAATCAAGTATTTTGTAATTATAATTGCAATAATTTTAATAGTTGCCTTTGTCTACTTTGAGTTCTATTATCTGATTAGACCTTCTAAGCTGGGTCAAAAAATTATTGAACAATATAATTTTGATTATCCTGTACTTGTAGCTCACCGAGGAGCCTCTTATAATGCACCCGAATCTTCACTGCCTGCAATTAAAGCGGCACTGGAAAGTGGAATTGATTATATTGAGCTCGATGTTCAGCGGACAAAAGATGGAGAGCTGGTTATTTTTCATGACACCAATCTTCTGAGGCTGACAAATGCCAAAAGTGTTTTTCCTGACAGGGATAATTATGAGCTGAAAAATTTTACTCTGGAGGAACTCAAGAGTTTAAATTATGGAGCCTGGTTCAATCTTAATTATCCAGAGCGGGCTAAAGATTCTTATAGTGATTTAACAATCATGACTTTAGAGGAAGTTTTAGAATTTGCAGATCCGGTTAACACGGGTGTAGGACTGGCTTTAGAGCTTAAAAGTCCCTATTTATATGAGGGAATAGAAGAGGAAATTATAGATATTTTAAAAGCAGAGGAGATTTATGAGGTGGAAGATGAGGCACCACATATATTATTTCTTTCTTTTTCACCTGCTGCCTTAAAGCGCCTTTCAGAATTGAGGCCAGAATCTCCCAGAATTCTTTTGACCAGAAGAAATTTTGTCTCACCCAGGCGCTGGCAGGGCTGGCTTGATATAACTGAAGAAGTTGCTGATGGAATTGGACCAAAGGGGCATGTCAGTTTCCCCTGGTATATTGGTGCTGCTCATAAAAGGGGGCTTTTTGTCTTCCCTTATGTGATTAACCGCTCCTGGCAGCTTAAAATATTTTCCTGGTTTAGTGCTGATGGGTATGTTACAGACAGACCGGAAATGCTTGGCAATTTTTATAACAGAGTTCAGGAATTTGGAGAAAGTGTCGGCGAATTTGGAGAAGAATTTATAGAGGAAGAGGAAGATTCACCAGAACAGAATAATGGTTCTGAGCAAAATGAAGAAAAAAATAATAAATAATTTCTACAATCAATGGAATTATGCAAAAAGTTTATGATATAATTTAAATACCAAACTATTTATAAACTGAAAATATTTTCAGATTAGCTTCGGCTTATTTATTATTTTTAAGCTTCGGCAAATTTTGAGTAGATAAATTATAATCATCAAAATATAAGGGGGCTTAATTATTATGCAGAATTTTACTTTTCAAAACACAACTAAGATTGTTTTTGGTAAAGATACAGAAGAAGAGGTTGGAGAATATACAGCCAGATACGGCTCTAAGGTACTGCTTCATTATGGTGGCGGCAGTATTAAAAAATATGGAACCTATGATAAAGTAATAGAATCTCTGGAAAAAGCAGGAGTTGAATATGTGGAACTGGGTGGAGTTGAACCCAACCCGAAATTATCACTGGTCAAAGAAGGAATTGAGCTGGCTCGAGAAGAAAGTGTTGATTTTATACTTGCTGTAGGTGGGGGTAGTGTTATTGATTCCGCCAAGGCTATTTCTGTCGGCTATTTTTATGATGGTGATGTCTGGGATTTCTTTACCAGAGATGCTGAAATTACAGAAGCACTGCCAATTGGGGTAGTCTTAACTATTCCTGCTGCCGGCAGTGAATCCAGTAATGGTGCTGTAGTTACTAAGATGGACGGAATGTATAAAAGAGATATTGGTTCTGAGTTAATCAGACCTCAGTTTGCAATTATGAATCCCGAAATCACCTTTACACTGCCTGACTATCAGACAGCCTGTGGAGCAGTCGATATTATGGCCCATATTATGGAAAGATATTTTACCAACACCGAAAACGTAGAATTTACTGATAGACTAGCAGAATCAACTTTAAAAACTATTATTAATAATGTACCAAAGGTACTGGATAACAACGAGGATTATGCAGCCAGAGCCGAGATAATGTGGGCTGGAACAATTGCCCATAATGATTTATTAGGTACCGGTAGAGAAGAAGACTGGTCTTCTCACGGAATGGAGCATGAGTTGAGCGGTATTTATGATGTAGCTCATGGTGCAGGACTGGCAGTTGTATTCCCGGCCTGGATGAATTATGTTTATCAGCATGATTTAGAGCGTTTTGCCCAATTTGCTGTTCGGGTCTGGGATGTAGATCCTGATTTTAAGGATTTAGAATGGACTGCCCGTCAGGGAATTAATAAGATTAAGGAATTTTTCAGTTCAATTGGGATGCCGGTTACTTTAGAAGAGCTTGATATTCCGGCTGATCGCCTGGAGGAAATGGCCGAAAAGGCAACTGAAAATGGTCCAATTGGTAATTTTGTTAAATTGGAAACTGAAGATGTATTAAAAATTTATAAAAGTGCACTAAAATAAATTCGGAGGTGCTTAAATGCTGCAGAAAATTTCTGCCTTTATCTTTTTAATGATTGTCTGGATCATCTTTTCAGGAAAAATAACGGTAGATGTTTTAATAATAGGCAGTGCAGCTTCACTTTTAGTAACATTATTTTTTAGTGATATGTTATTCAGGGAGGTTCACCGTGAACTTCCCTGGTATCACTATCTGCGTAAGCTGGTGCTTTTATTATTATTTATTCCTGTATTTTTTTATGAAGCAATAACTGCTGCTTTAAAAGTTTCTAAACATGTTTTTGAAAAAAATCCTTCCTTTAATCCTGGAATTGTTAAGGTTAAGACTGAACTAACAGATATTACAGGTTTAAGTCTGCTGGCAAATTTAATTACTCTAACTCCAGGAACATTAACTCTCGATTATGATAGAAGCGAAAAAGTCTATTATATCCACTGGATTGATGTAGAGACAGTGGAAGAAGCTGAACTGAAAAAGAAAATAATTGCTCGTTTTGAGCGCTGGGTAGGGGTGATTTTTAGATGATTGTAGGTCTTGCTATTTTTTTTACTGTACTTTCAATTATAGTTTCCTACAGGGTAGTGGTTGGGCCAACAATTACTGACAGATTAATTGGAGCTGATACAATAGGTATTTTTATGTCGATGGTAATGCTGATGATTGCCCTGGAATATGATATTAATCTTCTGGTGGATATTGTTCTGGCTTATGCAGTTTTACTTTTTATAGATATGTTGATTTATGCTAAATACTTTGAACACGGGGAGCTGTATAGATAATGCCGATTAGACTGATTGCTGCATATTTTTTGATGATAACCGGTTCGGCCTTTGCTGTAGTTACAGTTCTGGGTCTTCTGCGTTTTCCAGATGTTTATACCCGGATTCATGCCAGTGCTGTGGTGCTTACAATATCAGCTGTGCTGGTGACCATGGGGACTGCAATTTATGTCTGGGAATTTTTCTTAAGTGCCAAAATAGTCCTGGCCGGAATCTTTTTTCTCTTTTCTAATCCGATGGCAACCCATGCAATTGCCAGAGCATCTTATAAACGGCAAATTGCTCTTCCAAAAGAATATGAAATTGATGCCTATTCTGACTATTTAGGGAGAGATCTTTAATGGAAATTCTCGAGATACTCTTAGTCATATTTTTAATTTTTTCAGCTTTAATGGCTGTTCGATTTGATGAAGAATTAATTTCTATAATATTTCTATCAATCTTTTCTTTGATTTTAACAGCCCTATATTTACTGCATAAGGCTGCCGATGTTGCTCTGGCAGAAGCGGTAATTGGTGCTGGTTTAAATACAGCAATATTTATGAGTGCTATCAGTCAGATAAGACATGGAGATTCCGACTGAAAACTCAGCCGGAGGTGTAGTTTTTGAATAAATTAATGAAAAAAACTTTAATTTCAGCAGTTCTTTTTGCTGTTGCTTTTGCCCTTTTTGAAAGTTTTTCTCTAATACCTGAATATCAGGGGCTGAATCAGGGTTTGTCAAATTATATTATAAAATCAGGTCTTAATGATACGGGTTCACTGAATCTAATTACAGCTGTACTTTATGATTATCGAGCTTTTGACTCTTTAGGAGAGAGTACTGTTATTTTTGGAGCTGTAAGTGGGATAGTACTTATTTTATCCCGCAAGATGCTGCCCGTTTCCTCCAGAGGGCTTTCTTTTATTGTCAAAAGAACCCTGGGTATTATGACTCCCTTTATCGCTCTTTTTGGCTTTTATGTGATTACTCACGGTCATCTAACACCAGGTGGAGGTTTTCAGGGAGGAGTAATTCTGGCTGCGATTTCAATTATTTTCAGTATAGTATATGGAAGTGCTTTTGATTACCGACGCTACAGTCCTCAGACTAAAACAGCTTTAGAGACAGGGGGAGCTATGACCTTTTTGGGACTGGGACTGGCCGGTATTGTGATGGAAGGTGCCTTTTTACATAACCTTGGTTTTTTGACTGCAGAAACTGGAACTTTAATTTCTGCCGGCAGTATTCCCTATATCAATATTGGAGTTGGCTTTAAAGTTGGGGCAGGGCTGGCCATAATTTTTTACAGTATGATTCAAAAAACTTTTGAGGAGGATTTTTAATGTTTAATAATTTAATTTTTATTATCCTCTTTATGCTGGGCTTTTATGCTTTGATTATGAAAACAAATTTAATTAAAAACGTAATAGGTCTTAATTTAATGGAGGCCGCTGTATTTTTCTGGGTAATTTCTTTTTCTGATATTGGAGGAGAGGTTGCAATCCATAAGATGGGAGAGGAAATAACCAGATTTAATGATCCTGTACCTCAGGCTTTAACTTTAACGGGAATTGTAATTGGGGCCAGTACTGCAGCTCTGCTTTTAACTCTGATCATAGAATTAAATAAGTTTAGCGGCACCATTGACCGCGAAGAAATAGAGGGGTTGAATGACTGATGAGCTGGATGAATATTGAATTGATTTTATTGATTGTACTGCCAGTTATAACGGCACTGATCATGTATTTTAGTGCCGGATTTAGTCAGCGGCTGCGAAATTCACTGGCAGTTACAGGGGCCGGAATAGAACTTTATTTAATTTTTTCTTTATTTGTTTTTAATTTTGAAGCTGTAAAAAACTCTGATTTTTTTCTGCAGTATACAATCAGCTATAGTGAGACTCCCTTTGTGATTAACTTTGCAATGGATAATTTGAGTCTGCTTTTTTCTTTGATAGTTACTGGAGCTGTATTTTTAATAGTAGTTTTTTCAACTCAGTATATCAGAAATAAGGAAAACCGCTATTTTGCACTTTTTTTTCTAGTTTTAGCTTCAATACAGGGCAGTATTCTAACTGCTGATCTTTTTACTCTTTATTTATTTATTGAGGCTACTACAATCTTTACAACACCTCTAATTTCATTTAATAAAACTGAGGAAACAACAAGAGCAGCCATGCAGTATCTGTTTTATGGAATTACCGGTGGAGTATTTTTCTTTATTTCAATTATTTTAATATATTTCAATCTGGGAACTCTAAAGATGGCCGCTGTGGCGGAGTCATTTGCTGTAATCTCGACTCCAATGCAGCTGACGATTATAATCTTCTTTTTACTGGCATTAATTATTAAGCTGGGTATTTTCCCGATTCATTTCTGGCTGCCCCGAGCGCACAGTGCCTGTCCGGCACCGATTAGTGCTCTGCTTTCAGGTGTATTATTAAAAGTTTATCTTTACATATTTATGCGTTTATTCTGGACCATGATTGCTTTTGATTTTCTGGTGGAGCTGCATTTAAGTGCTTTTGTGCTTGATCTGGCCTTAGTTTCCAGCTTGATCGGTCATCTTTTTGCTCTGCAGGCTGATAATTTAAAGAAGATGCTTGCCTATTCCAGCATCGGTCATATTGGAATGATACTGGCTGTGCTGATGCTGAATACAGAAGCTGCCTTTTACGGTGGTCTGCTGCATATTATTGCCCATTTAATGATGAAATCCGGGCTCTTTTTGAGCAGTGGTTATCTGCTGCGCACAACTCTGTCTCATCATATAGAGGACCTAAAGGGTATCGGTCATAAAAATAGACTGGTTTTTATTGCCTTTGTAATTATTTGTCTGGGAACAATTGGAATGCCGCCGCTGATTGGATTTGTCAGTAAGTGGTTTGTGCTGCTTGCATTTTTAGAGGCCCGACACTTTTTTGGGGCTTTTGTGGTTGCTGCCGGCAGTATAATTGCTTTGATTTATTATCTGCGCTATATTTCTCAGGCTTATGAGACTGTTAAATCTGAGAGTCCTTCTTTAAAAGAAGAACTCTATTCTCTGACAGCCTTTTTTAAGTCGATAAATATTATGAAAAGTGTTATCTATATTTTTACCCTGCTGATTATCTTTTTTGGGCTGGGATATAAAATCTTTGAAATGCCTGTAAATACAGCAATTTTTGAACTTCTAAATCCACAGAAATATATTGAGCTTGTTCTGGGAGGTTGATTGATGGATATTAAAATTTTATTTTTGATTTTAGTTCCTCTGGCTACGGCCTTTTTGATTCCGCTTATTGATTTAATTAATGCGAAATTAAGGCGTTTTTTTGTGCTGCTGGGAATTTTACTGGAATCATATTTTATTATTAGTATTGTATTTAATAATTTTCAGAACCTGAAAAATGGAGATTTTTTTCTGCAGTATTATCTTGGAGGCTGGCATCCACCCCTTGGAATTTCTCTGGCGATGGACGGTTTAAGTCTTTTATTTGCTGTAATCACGGCTTTAAGTCTTCTTCTGATTGTTATTTATTCTATTGGTTATATCGGACATCATGAAGGTAAATATTATGTGCTTTACTTTTTGATAGCAGCTGCTTCAATGGGAGTAATTTTAACTGCTGATATGTTTAATATTTATGTTTTCATAGAGATGCTGACCATAACTTCCGGGGCCTTAATTGGTTTTAAGAGGAGTAAAGAGGCCAGTGCTGCAGCTATTAAATACTTAATTTATAATGTTTTAGCCGGACTGCTTTTTTTCCTGGGGGTATTATTGATTTATTTCAACCTGGGAACTTTAAACATGGCAGATATCTCACAAAATTTTACTTCTTTAGAGAGTGGAATTCAGCTTTTTATTTCGGCTATTTTTCTAACAGCAATTTTTATCAAGATGGGGATTTTCCCTTTTTTCTTCTGGCTCCCCAAAAGTTATGATACAGCACCTTCACCGGTTACAGCTGTTTTATCAGGAATTCTATCTAAAGTTTATTTATATATTTTTATCAGGATTTTCTGGACTGTAATTGGTTTTGAAACACTGCAGTTTTTAAATTTAAATATACTGCTGCTTGATCTGGCTCTGCTTTCTTCATTTTTTGGCCATGTTTTTGCCCTGCAGTCAAATAATATTAAGCGGCTTTTGGGGTATTCGAGTATCGGCCATATTGGAATGATTCTGGCAGTTATTATGCTCAACACAGATGCCGGTTTTTATGGGGGGCTGCTCCATATAATCAGCCACATGTTTATGAAGGCCGGACTTTTTGTAGCCTGTGGTTATCTGCTGCAGTATACTCGCTCACATGCTTATAAAGATTTTAAAGGGGTGGGAATCCGAAATCGCTCGGTTTTTATAGCTTTCATAGCACTTTTATTGAGTATGATTGGAATGCCGCCTTTATTAGGTTTTGCAAGTAAATGGTATGTTTTAATGGCTTTTTTGGAGGCCCGCAGTTATTTTGGTGCTTTTATAGTTATTTTTGGCAGTCTAACAGCTGTTATTTATTATCTGCGCTATATTGCTAAGGGTTTTGAAGAGATAAAATTAACAGAGGATGATCTGAAAGAAGAAATTTACAGCAGGCCGCTTTTATCGGTTTTATACAGAGAAAAAATTGTAAGTTTTATTACCTTTGCTTATACTGCAATTATAATTGGTTTTGGTCTGGGCTTTAGATTTTTTGATCTGCCGCTCAGAATGTCAATTGACAGTATAATGAATGTAGAAAGATATATAGAATTTGTTTTGGGGGGTTAGAGTATGGCTGTTATCTGGCAGCAGTTTTTGACGAGTTTTCAATTTGATAGTTTTTTTCCACTGCTGGCTGAGGTAGGGGTTATTTTAACTCTGATGACAGCTCTGGCAGCCTGGAATTATATAAAAGAGAATAAGCTGTGGTATTATGTTTTGACTCTTGTTTATTTATTGAGCACCATAGTTGTAATTTTAACTAATGACTGGTTTTTCTTTCTTTTTGCCTGGGAGATGGTAACTCTGGCCACAACTTTTATGCTGGCCTGGAGTGACTGGAAGCTGGTTCGGCAGTATTTTGTAATTCAGTTCAGCGGCAGCAGTATTCTGCTGTTTGGAGCTCTGGCCGCCAATGCCTTTGGTTATTCCCAGATTGGGGTAATAGAATCTGTGCCCCTGCAGTTTATACTGATTATGGGAATCGGGATGAAAAGTGGTCTCTTTTTATTCCACTTCTGGCTGCCTCCGATTCATTCGGAAGCACCGGCACCGGTCAGCGCAATTTTATCAGGCTGGGTAGTTAAGCTTGGTTACATATTTTTACTGAAAATTATTCCGATGGAGACCGGAAACACCTTTCTCTTTCTGCTGGGGCTGGCTATGATTGTTTATGCCGGCTGGCAGGCACTGCGCTCGGCTGATTTAAAGATTATGCTTGCTTATTCCACAGTCAGTCAGCTTGGTTTTATTGCTCTGGCTATTGGTACCGGAGGACAGTATGCTTTTTATGGAGCAGTACTGCATATTATAGCTCATGGTTTTGCAAAAACAACACTTTTTATCAGCAGTGGTATCTGGCAGAAAGAATACGGCAGCCGGATTATTTATGATTTTAAGGATGCGATCAGCCGCAGGCCAATAACTTCAGCGGCAACAATTATCAGTTTTGCTTCACTGGGCGCCGTAGTTTATACAGCCGGTTATAACAGTAAGTACTTGATTAAAACTGCTCAGGCACCAGGTCTTTTGACAACTGCAGTTTTCTTTCTGCTGGGCCTTTTAAGTATTCTTTATGCAGGTCGAGTTGTTTACTGGCTTTTTATCAAAGATCAGGATTACAGCAGCTTTTTTTCCGATCTAAAACAGGGTTTTAATCACTATCCGATTTATTCTCATGATATTCTGGCCCTCCTGACAGGGATTTTTGGAATAATTATAGTTGGTTTCTGGCCTGAAATGCCGGGCGATATTTTAGTTTCACTGGCTGAAAAGGATTTCCATCTTTTAAGCGGACTTCGAGATACACTGATTTACTTTGGGATTTCAGCTTATTTATTTCATAATAACGGTGGTTTTGAAGTTGAGGCTCGTGGAAATCTTTCTCTGGAAAACTATCTGCAGCTTTTCTTAAACTTTTTCTACGGCTTAAGCCGCAAAAGTGTTAGATTTGACACCGAAAAAATATTTGAAACTTTTTTCTATAATGCAATTTTTAATGCTTCCAAAAAACTGCATGACTTTGTTTATCAGGACTTTACAATCCAGCTGCTCTGGATTCCTGTTTTTTTAACTGTACTTTTACTCTGGCAGCAGATTTATAGTTATTTTTAAAAATAATACTGATTACCCTAAATTGCAAATTGTAATTAATTTGTCGAATTTAGGGTTTTTTTGTTGAAAAAGAAGGAAAGTGATAATTTATAGAAAACTTTATTAGTATAGATTCTTTTTAGTTGGGGGGTGAAAAATTGGATAATCAACAGGAAGAAGCTCAGGGAAAGTGGAATAAATAAGCCTGCAAACAGGAGATTTGCTGTTTATTATCCCTGATGTTATAATTGAGAAATCAGCTTCAGATAATAACCAGGCTCCACAGTATGGCTTAAAACGCCTATCCCGGCTGCTGAAAAGAAATCACAAATTATCTGCAGCAGAGATTATTAAAAAATAAATCAGGGCTTTGAAGCTTATTCTGATTCTAAAATAGGACAGGATGATATAACTTTTCTAGTTTTTAAGCAAAATAATTAAATCATGAGGTGAAATGATAATGGATATTGTATTAGCAGGAATTTTAGAGGCTATAGATGAAGAAATTGCAGCTCAAAAAAAATATGAGTATTTAAAAGAACAGACAGATGATGAGATGGCTGAGGCTTTATTTGAACAGCTGATTAAAGATGAGAAGGAGCATGAAAAACTTCTGCGCTCTCGCTATGAGGCTTTAAATGAACATCTAGAAGATAAAGAATAGCTGTTTTAGATGATTAAAAACTTAAAATTTAATATAAAATTTTAAAAATAAAGCAGTTTTAATCTGGATTAACTTGAATTAAATTAAAGAATTAGCTATAATTAGAATATAGTAATAATTATTACTATTACTGAGTGGTGTTTTGGAGGATGATATTTTGATAAAAACAAAAATTGAAATAAATAAACTGGGTAATCTGCCTGATTCTGAGATGAGGTTGAGTGAACTTTTTATTACCCTTTCTAGCGCTCTGGATATGGGGAATGTTGAAATTTTAGATCATTCCCGCAGGGTAGCCTATATAGCTCTGGAAATTTCGGAGCTTATGGATTTAGATAAAGAATATAAAAATCAGATTGTACTTGCAGCTTTAATCCATGATATTGGAATAGCTGATCAGAAAAATAAGAAAAAAGCTCAATGTGTTTTTGAGGTAGATTTGTGTCTTGCTGAAGCACACTGTAAGCTTGGAGCAGAGCTCACTAAGAACCTGACTTTTCTGCCTGATTTAACTGATATTATTTATTACCATCATCACAAATGGGATGGGGGAAATTTTGATCAGCTTAGTGGTCGCGAAATTCCTCTTGCCAGCAGAATTATTCATCTGGCAGATAGAATTGAAGCACTTATAGATTCCAATCTTTTTATTTTAAATCAGATTGATGATATTTTGAGCAGTATTCGTTCTAAATCTGGAACTTGGTTTGATCCAGAATTGGTAGATGTTTTTTTTAGAGTTGCTCAAAAAGAATCATTCTGGCTTAATCTAAAAGTAAAAGAATATAATCATATTTTAGAACAATGGGGTAAAAAGACTAAAGCAAATATTAATTTAAGTGATTTAGAATCACTGGCCAGCATCGTTGCACATCTGATTGACAGAGTCAGTCCTTTTACTTCCCGCCACAGTACCGGGGTGGCTACTATTGCCTCAATGATAACACATGAGCTGGATTACAGCCTGCAGGAGCAGCGGGCGATTAGAATAGCAGGTCTTTTTCATGACCTGGGGAAATTAATCGTTCCCAAAGAAATTTTAGAAAAAGATGCTGAGCTTACCAGTGATGAATATAAAGTGATAAAACAGCATCCTTATTATACTTACAGACTTTTAAATAAAATTCAGGGTCTGGGCAGTATTCCCGAGTGGGCTGCTTTTCATCATGAAAGATTGGATGGTACAGGTTATCCTTTTAGAATTGAGGGAGAAAGCCTTAACATAGGGAGCCGAATTATGGCTGTAAGTGATGTTTTTCAGGCTTTAACAGAGGATCGGCCTTACAGGCCAGCTTTTTCTATTTCTAAGGCTTTAAATATAATAGATCAGATGCAGCAGGATTCAAAATTGGATGCAGAGGTAATAGATGTTTTAAAAAATACAATTTAAGCTTTAATAAGCAAACTAAAAATTAAAAATGGGGAGGAACCAGAATGGAAAGTAAAACAAAGGTTATTGATACAAATGAGGTAATTATTAGTCCAATAGGAACTATTGATTTTTCAAATTCTCAGGAACTAAAAGAGGAACTTCTGGAATTATTTGAGCAGAATTATGAAAAAGTAATAATGGACTTTAGTCAGGTTGAAAGCATTGACAGTTCAGGTCTTGGTAAACTACTGCTTTTTCATAAAAAATTAAAAGAAAAAGAAGGTAAACTGATAATTCGAAATGTAGAAAGTGATTATATTAAAAATATGTTTGAGATGATTCATTTAAGTAAGGTAATTGAAATAGAAGAATAAACCGACTAAAAGAGGTGAGATTTTGAGTGAACCAGCTAATAAAGAAATATATATTGCAGCAATTGGTGCATCAGCCGGAGGTCTTGAAGCTTTAAATAAATTTTTTGAAAATGTAGATGATGATCCTGGGATTGCCTTTGTTGTTATTCAGCATTTATCACCAGATCATGAAAGTCATATGGTTAATCTTTTATCAAAAAAGACCGAAATGAAAGTGCTGGAAATTAAAGATGGAATGAAAATTAAAAAAAATAATGTTTATCTAATCCCCCCTAAAAAAAATATTAAAATTATAGGGGAACAATTATATTTATATGAACCAGAAGAAAGGGATAAACGCTATTTAAATCTTCCTATTGATATTTTCTTTAAATCACTGGCTGAAGAAAAGGGCAGTAAGGCAATTTCTATTATTCTGTCAGGTACAGGGAGTGATGGTGCCAGAGGTGTGAGGGCAATTAAAGAACATAATGGAATGGTAATGGTTCAAAAAAAGGAGACAGCTAAATTTAATGGTATGCCTTCTAATGCTATTGCAACCGGTATAGTAGACTATATTCTGGCTCCTGAAAAAATGGGAGATCGTCTGCTAAAATATGTTCAGCACCCTTATTTAAATGATCAGAGCAAAAATGTAGTGGATAAAAGTAGTGAAAAAGATGAAAATTATTTGAGTAAAACCCTATCTTTAATCAAAGAACATAAGGGAATAGATTTTTTTCAATACAAAGACAACACTGTTATCAGAAGAATTGAAAGAAGAATGATAATTAATCAAATTGACAAATTAGAACACTATTATAATTTTTTGGAAAAGTCTAAATTTGAATTAAATACTCTTTCCCGGGAATTATTAATTGGGGTCACCAACTTTTTTAGAGATGAAGAAGCTTTTAAAAAAATCAAAAATGAAATAATACCTGAATTGATTAAAACAAAAGAAAACAGCTCAGAAATAAGAATTTGGACTGCCGGCTGTTCAACAGGGGAAGAAGTATATTCACTGGCGATTTTGTTTATGGAGTATTTAGAAAAGCATAGAGGTAATTATAAGGTCAAAATTTTTGCAACCGATATCCAGGAAGAAGTTTTACGCAAAGCAAGTATTGGCAAATATCCGAGCAGTATTGTTGCTGATGTGTCAGCTGAAAGATTAAGCAGATTTTTTGTTAAAGAAGGCAATATTTATAAAATTAACAAGACAATTAGAGATATGGTTATTTTTTCCCGCCATAATTTAATCAGTGATCCTCCTTTTCATAAAATTGATTTAATCAGCTGCCGAAACCTGCTGATTTATTTAAAGGCAGGTGTTCAGCAAAAAATTATTTCAAACTTTAAATTTTCCTTAAATGATCAGGGATATTTATTTCTCGGCTCCAGTGAATCACTTGGTGATATGTTCAGCAACTTTAAAGTGCTTGATTCGCGCTGGAATATTTTTCAGTGTAAAAACTGCAGCAGCTTAAGGAATACTCCTAATCATCAGATTAATAATGTCAATATCAGCAGCTCAAGAGCAAATTCAAGCCCAGATCAAAATATTAAACCAAAACGCAGCCGCAGGAATAAATTTGAAGATAAAATTTCTCAGGCACTGCTTAAAAATCAGATTTCTGACACTGCAGTAATTGATGAAAATAATCACCTAATCCATTTAGTTGGCAGTATTAATGACTATTTAAGTTTTCCGGAAAATAAGGTAAGTTTAAATATTATTGATATGTGTCCTAAAGGTCTTGATCAGGCACTGAGTATTGCGATTAATAAAGTAAAAAGAGATAAAGAAGAAGTTGTTTATAAAGGCATAGAATTTAATAAAGCCGGTCAAAGCAGATTGATTGATCTTTATTTATCTCCTCTTTTTATTGAAGAAGATGAGCGAGAGTTAATTTCTATTAGATTTTTAAAAAATTCAAAACAGCTGGAAAGAGATCTGGAAGTTCAAGGCAGTATTATAGAGTATAATGAAGATGAACATGCCAGACAGCGAATTAGAGATTTAGAACAGGAGCTGGAATATACTCGCGAAAATCTTCAGGCTACTATTGAAGAACTGGAAACTTCCAATGAAGAGCTGCAGGCCACAAATGAAGAGCTGATGGCCTCTAATCAGCAGCTGCAGAGTACAAATGAGGAACTGGAGTCTGTTAATGAAGAATTGCTAACTGTTAACTCCGAACATCAGCAGAAAATTGAAGAATTAACTCGTTTAAATAATGATATGGACAATCTGTTAGAAAGCACAAATATAGGTACAGTCTTTCTGGATGATCAACTTCATATCCGAAAATTCACACCGGTTGCCCAGAGAATCATAAATCTTAAGGATAGAGACTGCGGCCGACCATTAAAAGATATATCAACAGATATTAATTATGATAATTTGTATGAGGATACTAAAGAAGTTTTAGAAGCCGGAACTAAAGTTGAAGAAAAAATCAAAAGCATTACTGGTGACTGGTATCTGATGAAAATTCTGCCCTATAAAACAAGGGAAAAAAATAATTCCGGAATAGTTATTACCTTTATCAATATTAATAATTTGCAGCAGAGTAATCAGGAGCTGCAGAAGTTATATTATGCAGTTGAAAACAGCCCATTTATAACAGTAATTACAGATCAAAAAGGAAAAATAACTTATGCAAATCAGAAATTTGAAAAGGTAACAGAATACAGTTTGGATGAAGTAGAAGGAAAAAGAGTCAGCCTTTTAAAATCTGAGCAAACAGAGACTTCAGTTTACAAAAATCTGTGGCAGAGAATCCTGGCCGGTAAAAACTGGCGGGGTGAATTTATAAACAGGAAAAAAAGTGGTGACTTATATAAAGAAATTGCATATATATTTCCACTTTTAGATAAAGAAGGAACAAGAACACATTATATTAAATATAGTTTTTTGCCAGAACAGCTTAAGTATTAAGATTGGGGATGGTGAAATGGAGAAGAGTGAATTAAAACAGAAAGCGGAAAAAGAAATAGAGAATATAGAAATAGAAACTGATAATAACCGGGACTTAAAAGAAGTAATTCAGGATTTAAAGGTGCATCAGTTAGAATTAGAATATCAGAATGATGAATTAAAAGAAACTCAGTCTAAATTATTAGAAATGAGAGATAAATATCATTTACTGTATGAGTTTGCACCTATTTCTTATTTTACCTTTGATAAAAATGGAGTTATTATCAATACCAATCTTCAGGCAACAGAGATGCTTAATGCTGAGAGAAAATATCTTTTAAACAAACCCTTTTTAGTTTATCTCTGTTCTGAATCACAGAGTGTTTTTTATGAGCATCTTAAGTCAGTTATTTCTGATAAAAGCTTAAAAAAAGCAGAGTTAGTGATAAAAAATAAAAAGGGAAAGAAAATTAATGTTTTAATTGAGAGTAATTATATAAAAAAAGAAGCTAGTGTGCAGTCAGCAGTTATTGATATAACTGAAAGAATTGAGGCAGAAAATCAATTAAAGAAAAATAAAAGATATATAGAATCTGTTGTTAATTCCATACCTGATATAATTTTAAAGCTTAATCAAAATGGTAAATATCTTGATGTGATTAATGGCCGCCAGAAATATCTGTATAAAGAAAAGGAACTGCTTATTGGTCAGAATATTAGAGATCTTTTTACTGAAGATTTAGCTAAAAAATTTATTAAAACTATCAAAGAAGCTTTGAAAGATTCAGAAATAAAAACAATAAAATACCAACTTGAAGTACCTGCAGGTAACTGCTGCTTTGAAGCCAGAATTAATTCTTTAAGTGAAGAAGAGGTTATAGTTTTAATTAGAGATATCACTAAAGAAAGTAAGCAAAAAGAAATTATTGATGACTATACTGCAGAGCTGGAAAATAAACAGATGGAGTTAGAATATTTATATTACCAGCTTGATCAGGAGGTAAATAAGGCAAATAAGATTCATCAGCGCACCTTAAATAATGAAACTCCTTCTTTAGCTAATTATCAGATTGACAGCTATTATCAGCCGGCTGAAAAAATGGGTGGAGATTTTTATGAAACAATGCAGGTCGGCAATAAATTAATCTGTTATATATCTGATGTAACAGGCCACGGTCTTGATGCAGCTATGATGAGCAGCTTTATTAAAAGTACAATTAACAGCTTTTTAAGTGCGGTTGAATTAGAGAAGATTACTCCTCAAAGCATCAGTAAATTTTTAGCAGAACAGTTTTTAAATGAAAATTATCCTGAAGATTATTTTATCTGTTTAACAATAATTGTAATTAATCTTGACTCTCATCAGATGGAATATTTAAGTCTGGGGATCCAGGATCCTATTTTGCTTTATAGAAAAAAGCAAAATGATAAAGATAAGGGTAACTTGATTAAACTAATCAGCAGAGGGCTTCCAATCTCACCGGTTTTATCACTGGATATTTTTGATTTTGAGCAGAAATCTATAAAATTAGAGCCGGGTGATACAATTATTTTTAATACTGATGGAATTACAGAAGCCCGAAATGAAGGGGAATATTTTGCGGAAAAATTTGAAGAGGTATTTAATGACAATGCTTTTTTACCTCCGGCAGTAATTTCTAGAAGAATTATTGCAAAATTTTCCGAGTTTAATGGCGGCTCACTGCAGAGCCGGGATGATATTACTTATTTAATTTTAAAAAGAAGAGAAGAAAAAACTGAGACATATAATTTTGAAATAGAGAGTAATCAATCTGCAGTTAAAACTCTACAGAGCAAAATTTATAGTGTTTTACCTAATTCAGTCAGCAGTGATGTTTTTGCGATGGGTTTACATGAGTTGATAGTAAATGCTGTAGAACATGGGAATAAAATGAAGAATCAAAAAATAGTTAAGTTAAAGCTTTTTATTAATGAATGCTATAATTATGCTGTAATTGAAGATCAGGGTGCTGGATTTGACTGGAAGAAAAAGTTGGATAAAGAATTTAATATTAATTGTGAAAGTGATAGAGGAAGAGGAATTATGATGACTTATAAAGGATGTAATGAGTTCTTTTATAATAAAAAAGGGAATAAAGCATTTATCCTAAAGCTTAACGATTTTTAAATAATTGATTTTTAGCTTTGAAAATTATATACTAAAATGTATATAATATTAAAGAATTTATTTAGGGATTATCAGTTCAGGGAGGATTTATGAATTTAACAGTGCTTTATTTACTAATATTTTTAATAATAATTTCACTAATTTTAATAACCATAAAAAGTCTAACTTTTAAAGTCAGTCTTAAAAAATTAGATAATTTAGTGGCAGAGAAGAATGAGCTAATAGAGGCTCAAAATAAAAAAATAAGAGATCTGGAAAAAAATATAAAAATAAAGCTAAAAAAAGCCAGAAATGTACATCAGAGAATGCTTCCTGATACCTTAGCTGAACCGGATGAATTTTTCTTCAGTGATTATTATCAACCTGCAGAATATATAGGTGGAGACTATTATAATATTTTTAAAATAGATCATGGATCTATGGACCCTTTTTTTGAACAATATTTAGTTTATTTTTTCGATGTTTCCGGTCACGGTATTGACAGTACACTTTTATCTATTTTTGTTAATGAGAGCATAGAAAACTATTTTAAACTGCAGCACAGTCCCGGAGAAAAAATATCGACCACGAAATTAATAAATTATATTGATCAGCAATATCAAAAAGAAGACTTTCCAGATGACTATTTAGTCTGTCTGTTTATTGCAGTTTTAGATAATAAAAAACATACTCTAAGCTACAGCAGTGGAGGCTTTCAATATCCTATTTATAAATTAAATGCTGAAAATGGAATAGAAGCAATAAATATCGGGGGACTGCCGATTTCTACAGCTCTGGGGGCTTTAAATGACAGTAGAGAGGAAAAGAAAATTAATTTTGAAAAAAATACAACTCTAGTTTTATCTACTGACGGCCTGCTGGAACAGAGTAATGGTTCAGATATCTATTTTGATCAGTTCAAAAAATTACTCAATAAATATCAGTTTTTGCCGGCACCATTTTTAAAAGATTTGATCCGCAGTGATTTTTATAATTTTATCAATGGTAATCCCGGAGAAGATGATATAACCTATTTATTACTGGAAAGACCAGCAGGAGAAATTTTAAATTATCAGCTGGACACAAAAAAACAGCTGAATTTTATAGAGCAGCAGCAGGAACTCAAAGCTGAGCTGGTAGAATTTTTTAATCAAATTCAGTGGAGAAAAATAACTGTATTAAATAAAATTAAGGAAATTGCTTTTGAAATAATCGAAAATGCTGATCTGAAGCTAAAAGTTAAGGCCTTAAATAACCAGGAATTATTTATGTTAAGCTTTGAAAAAGATAAAAATTCAATGAACTGGGATTTTATTTTTAATGAATATCCAGAATTAACTTCAATTGCTGAAATTAATATTGACAGGAATAATGATGGTAGTGATCAGATTAGCTTTAAAGAAAATGAATTATATTACAGTCACAATAAGTTTAACAGCAAAATATATTTGTTGTTTTTTAAAAGAAAAATTTAATATATCAGAATTAAAGAAAATATAAAAATGGGGTGTTAAAATTGATAGAAGAATCAATAAAAATTACATTTGAAAATGAAGTAGCAGTTTTAAAATTTAATGGAGAAGTGATATTTGATAACTCCAATCAGCTAAAAGAAGAGGCGAAAAAGCAGCTTTCTACAAAAGAAAAAATTGAGGACCTGCTGGTTGATCTATCTCAGGTTCCTTATTTAGATAGTTCTGGAGTTGGAGTACTCCTGTCTTTATTTAAATTTATGCGAAATAGAGGTGGCTCAATGGCTATTGCCAGTCCAAATGATAAGATTAGGAGAGTTTTTGAAGTTACTAAAATGACACAAATTATTCCGGCTTATGAAAATATTGAGCAGGCACTAAATGAAATAAAATAATATTTCTATTTGATTTTTAATAAAAAATTAGAGGTGCATTTAATGAAAAATGCAGAAAAAAAATATCAATTTGAGATAAAGTGTGAAGCTGGTGAAATTGGCCCGACATTAAAATCCATACTTAGTAAAATAGAAAAAGAAGTAGAGGACAGTCAGGAGCTTTTATTTAAATTTGAACTGGCTGCAAGAGAAATGCTGGCAAATGCCATTGAACACGGCTGTTCTCTGGCAGCTTCAAATGGTAAAAAGTTAGATGATTTAAAGATTAAAACAATTTTAAAAATAGCAGAGACTAACATAATTTATTCTGTTGAGGATCCCGGCCCGGGTTTTGACTGGGAAAATTACGATCTTAAAACAATGCCTAAATTTGAAGAAAAAGGTAGAGGCTTAAAAATGATAAATAAAGTTACAGATAAAATGGAATTTAATCAGGCAGGAAATGAAATAAAAGTTACTTTTAAAATATAGAATTTTATTGATGCCGGCCTTTTAATTAAGGTATCGAGACTAAGATTTTCATAACATAAAACAGGGGGAAGAAAAGTGATAAAAAAAATTAAAGGATCTATGTTGGCTAAATTTGTACTTTCATTTTTATTGATTATTTTAATATTTGGGGCTGCACTGTATACAGAATATTATTATACTCATCAGGTAATGAATTTGGAAGAGGAAATAAATGAGATGAATAATTTTCAGGAACAACTTTTGTCTCTGGAAATTGATCATCTTATCTGGATGAACAGTCTTTATGATATGCTGGTAGGAGGTTCGGAACCTGAACTGGGTGACCACACTGAATGTAATTTAGGACAGTGGTATTATGACATCACACCAGATGATTATTTTAAAGAGCCTTATGAGGCAATGGAAGAACCACATACCAATTTACATAGCCATGGTAAAGAAGTTGTAGAGCTTTATACTGATGGAGATGAAGCTGAAGCTGAAAGAGTATTTAATGAAGAGGTAAAGCCAGATTTAACTCTAGTTCAGGAAAATCTGAGAGAAATTATAAATTTAACAGATGCTGAAATTGATGCACTGGAAGTAGAAAAAACTAGAGTGATGGATCTGTCTGAAAGAATTACTATTATTGCAGCTGTAATAGCACTCTTATTATCAGCTTTAATTGCCTGGTTATTGACTAAAACTACTGTTGGACCAATTAGTAAACTGGTTGAGCAGGCTGAAAAAGTGGCAGATGGAGATCTAAGAAATAAGGTCAAAAGCAAAAAAACTGATGAGCTGGGTATATTAGTTTCCGCCTTTAATAATATGATAGATACACTAAGATCTCTGGTCAGTAATATTGATGATAATTCAGATGCTGTTGTGACAGCTGTTAAGGATTTGAATGTGGTATCTGAAGATACGGGCCGCGGTTCAGAAGATATTGCCCGCAGTATTACAGAAGTTGCAGAAGGCAGTGAGAATATTGGTCGTGAAATTGATAATGTTAAAGAAGTTGCAGGAGAGCTGAATCGGGAAGGGAAAACCCTAAAAACCAATACCGAAGAGAGTTTGAAAATGGCCGATGAATCTGCAGAGTCAGCTGAAAAAGGTCAAAAAGCAATTCAGCAGGCAATCAGTCAGTTAGATGTAGTTAGTGAGACAGTTAATTTTGCAACTGAAGCCATAGAAAAATTAGGTCAGCGTTCAAAAGAGATTGGAGAAATGGTTGAAATGATTGAAGGAATTTCTTCACAGACCAATTTACTGGCCCTAAATGCAGCTATTGAGGCTGCCCGAGCCGGAGAAAAGGGGCGCGGATTTTCAGTTGTAGCTGAAGAAGTAAGAGAGCTGGCAGAGGAATCATCTGATGTAACAACTCAGATCAGTTCTTTAATAGAAGATATTCAATCAGAAACTACAGCTACTGTTAATTCAATGGATACCAATATTGAAGAGGTAAATAAACAGATCAAAATAATCAATGAAGCTGGAGATTCTTTAGAGGATATGGTAGATGCATCTGAGAAGACCAACAAAAAGGTTAGAGAAATGCATGAATTTGCAGACCACCTTGATGAAATAATAGATACAATCAATAATGCCGTTGATTCTGTTGGCAGTGCAATAGAAAATAACTCTGCCAGTGCAGAAGAGGTTTCTGCTTTAGCAGAGGAACAGAGTGCCACTGTAGAGGAGATATCTGCTTCTGCAGATGAATTAGAAAATATGGCTAAACATTTACAATCATTAATAGATGAATTTGAGGTAAAATAAAATGAATCAGCAAAATTTAAGTCAGAAAATAAAAGCAAAAGCTGCCGAGATTGAAGATAAAGTAATCAAAATCAGGCATCAGATTCATCAGAACCCGGAGCTTTCTTTTCAGGAAAACGAAACTGCTGCTCTGGCAGCAGCTGAAATGAGGAAATTGGGTTTTGAAGTTAGAGAAAATATTTTTGGTACAGGGGTTACTGCTACTTTTAAAAACAGCAGTAATTCTGAAGCTAAAACACTGCTGATTAGAGCTGATATGGATGCACTGCCTGTAGAGGAAAAAAATGAGCTTGACTATAAATCTCAGAAACCCGGGGTAATGCATGCCTGCGGCCATGACGGTCATACTGCTATTTTAATTGGAACTGCAGCTGTACTCAGAAAAATGGCTCAGGAGTTTAATGGTAACCTGAAATTTCTCTTTCAACCGGGAGAGGAGACTTCCGGTGGAGCTGAGGGAATGATCGAAGAGGGAGTGCTTAAAAATCCGGATGTCGATGCGGCCCTGGGACTTCACCTCTGGGGCAGCACTCCTGAAGGTGTAGTGGAGTATAAAAGCGGTCCTTTTATGGCTTCTCCTGACCGCTTTGATCTTAAAATTATTGGAAGAGGTGGTCATGCAGCCCGCCCTCAAAATACCATTGATCCAATTCCCATTGGGGCAGAGATTATCTCTGCTCTACAGACAATAGTCAGCCGCAGGATTGATCCTTTAGATTCAGCTGTGATTTCTGTCTGTAATTTTGAGGCAGGGAGCACCCATAATGTAATACCGGATCAGGCGGTGCTTAAGGCTACAGTTCGTTCTTTAACAGCTGAGGTCAGAGATGAACTGGCAGCCAGTATAGAAAAGGTTATCAAAAATATCTGTGATATTTATGGTGCTGATTACGAATTAAATTATATTTACGGCTATCCGCCTGTGGTTAATGATCCCCAGCTGACTCAAATTTTAGCTGCAGCTGCCGAAAAAGTAATTGGCAAAAATAGAGTCAGGGAAAAAGAAAAAGCTGAAATGGGAGGAGAGGATTTCTCTTATTTCGGCAGAGAAGTTCCGGCAGCATTTTATTTTCTTGGTATTGCCCCGGAAGGTGAGATAATTAACCACCATCAGTCAGATTTTAGATTCAATGATTCAGTTTTAAAAGACGGAGTTGCTGTTATGGCCCAGGCTGCTCTGGATTTCTTTAACAGTTAAAATAATTTATTTATTAGAGAATTTCCGCCTATAAGCTATTTATGGGCGGTTCTTTGATTTTAATAACTAAACAATAATTCCTTAAAGTAGAAATATGTAGTAATTATAAATTTACTATACTATGGAGGTGAAGTAATGCTGTTAGCTCAAAACCGGGCAAATTCGAATGATTTAAAAGAGTTTTTAGATTTAAGTCCATATGCAGCCATTTTTATTAATCAGCAGGCTGACCTCACTTGCTTTTAATTTAGGGGATAGATTAAATTTGAGTCATGAAAAATTAAATAAACTAAATCTGCTGGCAACCCTGAATGATATTGGTAAGGTTACAATTTCAGAAAAAATATTAAATAAACCCGGAAAATTAACAGCAGAAGAAGCAGTAGAGTTTATAAAGCTGCTGGAAGAGGAGGAAAAGTAGTGAACAGAGATAAAACAATTTTAATAGTAGATGATAGTAAGTTGAATATTCAGGTAT
>JBKHDA010000032.1:0-23656 GCA_046541575.1 Halanaerobium sp.
AAGGCCATAAAGACTCAAATAAGTCAGTCTCCTTATCATTTACTCCAACCCAGTGCACACTTTCGCTAAGTTTAATTGAATTATACAAAATAATCTCCTCCTATTGTGTTATTCAAAATAGTTTTTATTTAAAATTGATTTTTTTCAAGTAAATTTAAGTTTCTTTTCTTAATTTATCCAGAATATCTTTAAAATCAGATTTCAATTCCGCTTCAAATTCCATTTTTTCTCCTTTAGTCGGGTGAGTTATAATTAATTTTCTGGCGTGTAAAATCTGTCTTTCAGTATTAAGGCTATTTTTAGAGCCATATTTTTTGTCTCCAACCACCGGATGGCCTAAATAGGCAAAATGGACTCTGATCTGATGAGTTCTACCGGTTTCAATTTTCACTTCTACTAAAGTATAGTTTTTGAATTCCTCAATAATTTTAAAGCGGCTGACAGCATTTTTGCTTCGGTGTTTACGGACTGCCATTTTTTTGCGGTTATTAGGGTCTCTGCCAATTGGAGCATCAATTTTTCCTTTTTCATAAGCCAGGTTACCTTCAATTAAAGCATAATAATATTTTTCTACTGTTCTTTCTTTAAACTGTCTGGCCAGCTCTTTATGACTTTTATCATTTTTAGCTGTAATTAAAAGTCCAGATGTATCTTTATCAAGCCGATGCACAATTCCCGGCCTTTTAACACCATTAATTGCAGAAAGATTATCAACATGGGCCAGCAGAGCATTCACAATTGTATCATCGTAATGTCCAGGGGCAGGATGGACAACCCGGTCCGCATTTTTATTAATTACAATTATATCCTGATCTTCATAAACAATATCAAGCTCCATGGCAACTGCTTTGACTTCACTTTCTTTTTCTTCCACAGTTATTTCTATAAAATCACCAGCAGCAGTATTATAACTTTTATCAACTGCTTTACCATTTACAGTAATCTCTTTTTCTTTAATCAATTTCTGGATAAAAGAGCGTGATAAATCATCAAATTTAACAGCTAAATATTTATCTATTCTCTTTCCCTGATCATTTTTTTCTACTTTTAAACTGTAATTCTCCATTTAAACACCTCTATCTGCTGAAAATATTAATTGATGAATTAAAATAAAAACTCCGAAAAATATAAAAATGTCAGCAATATTAATAACCGGCAGCTGGTAAAAATCAAATAAATCAAAAGCAATAAAATCAGTTACATAATGCATTGATACCCGATCTATAAGATTGGAAATACTCCCTCCCAATAAGAAAGTGACTGCAGCTCTGGCTGCAGCAGTCTGCGGCAGCTCATTTTTATAAATATAAATAATAAAAATCAGAAAAAAGATTGTAATAAAAATGAAAAAAAGGCGCTGACCGCTCAGAATTCCAAAAGCGGCTCCCTTATTTTTAATAAAGGTTAAATACAAATAATCTCCTAGAATTGCTACTCTTTCAGATTGATTAAAATTAGTTCGAATTAAAAATTTGCTTAACTGATCAACTACAATAATAATCGAGGCAAAGATGAAAATAGACATAAACTCAACTCCATCTATTATTTTAACATATAGAAATAATTTAGACAATTAGTAATTGCTCTTTTATATTATTAAATTATATGCTAAGATAAGAGTTGGATATTTATTTAATATTTTATTACATATTACTATATATATAAAGGATGACAGAGTATGAAACTAGAATTAACTAAGAACAGCAGCAGGCGAGCTAAAACGATTTTTATGCTTGCCCTACCGGCTATGCTGGAAATGTCACTAAATACCCTGGTTGGGATGGCAGATACGATTATGATCAGCCGCTTTATAGGTAAAGAAGCTCTGGCTGCAGTTGGTTTTGCCAATCAAATTATCTTTACTTTGATTTTTGTTTTTTCAGCCTTCAATGCAGGAGCCACTGCTATGGTTTCCCGCAGCTACGGGGAAGGTAATAAAAAAAGAATGAATAAAATTATGAATGAAAATTTAACTTTAAATATCATTCTCGGATTAATTATTACTTTATTTACCTTCTTTTTTGCTGATCTGATCTTAAATGTTTATGATATTACTGATCTTGTTAAATCTTTTGGCGCAACATATCTAAAATATATTGCAATTGGTCAGGTTTTTATGTTTATTTCCTTTGCTTCAGCAGCTGCCCTGCGCGGTGCTGGAGATACAAAAACTCCGATGTATATTACGGGAGCTGCCAATCTTTTAAATATCATTGGTAACTATGTTTTAATTACAGGATTCTGGATCTTCCCGGAGTTAGGAATTGCCGGAGCAGCTATTTCAACTGCCTTTGCTCGTTTTGTAGCAGCAGCTCTTTATTTTGCCTTATTTGTAGGCAGCAGAGGAATTTTAAAACTTCATCCAAGCTGGATGAGAATCAGCAGCAAAATATTTAAACCACTAATTAATTTAAGTTATGCAGCCGGTATTGAACAATTATTTATGCAGCTTGCTTTTTTTGCTAATGGAATTTTTATTTCTAAACTGGATACTACTGCAGAGGCTTCATTCAGAATTTTATTAAATATAGAGTCATTATCTTTTATGCCTGCAATAGGTATTGCAATAGCTGCAACTACAATTGTAGGTAAACATCTTGGAGAAGAGGATCCTGAAGAATCTTTAAAAAGTGGTTTAACAGCTGCCGTGATGGGAGCTTTAGTGGGAACTGCACTTGCCCTAATCTATCTTCTTTTTCCGATTTTTGCCCTCAGAATTTTCACCACTGAAGCAGAAGTTATTAATTATTCTGCACCTGTTTTAAAAATAGTAGCTTTAAATCAGGCATTTTTGGCCTATGTAATAATTATGGTTGGAGCTTTAAGAGGTGCTGGAGATACAAAAGGGGCAATGTACATTACAATTATCAGACTCTGGCTTATATTTATTCCCATCTCATATTATTTAATTGTTGTTTCAGATTATGGAGTAGCAGGAGTCTGGATTGCCGAGATCATTTCCTTTTTAATTGTTGCTCTAATTGTTACCAGGAGATTTCTTAAAATGGAGTGGGCTAAAATTAAATTCTTTTAAGTAACTACAGTTTACTTCTCGATTTATGATGGAATTTATCCATAAAAGATTTAAGAGCAGCTGGAACTAATCCGGCTGCTCTTTTTTAGACTTTATTTTTTTAAAAATTAATTCTATCCTATTTCTCTGTTTCTATAACATCAGCACAGCGCTGACAGATATCTTCGTGTTCTTCAATTTCACCTACTGTTTCATCATACTTCCAGCAGCGATCACATTTATCTCCTCTAGCCTCACTAACTTTTACAAGAACAGAACTTTCTTCACCCTGATGAACATTTTCTGCCTGCAGTTCATCATTTAGTTCAGCCTGAGATACTATAAATAAATCAGCTAATTGATCAATTTCTTTTTCTAATAACTCTTTCTGCTCTGCATTAGAAGCTTTAAGCTCAACCATAGCTTCTAAGGAATTACCAATTTTCTTTTCAGATCTTGCTAATTCAAGTGCCTTAGAAACATCCTTTCTTAAAGCAAGCAGTTTATCCCATTTAGCAATTAGTTCCTGATCATAATATTTTTCCTTAACTTCAGGCCAGTCAGTTAAAAAGACACTTTCTTCAGATTTCATTTTTTCTGGCAGGAACTGCCATACTTCTTCTGAAGTATGTGGTAGAATTGGCGCTAAAGTAATAACTAAGGCCATCATTATATCATATAAAGTACTTTGAGCAGATCTTCTGCTTAAAGAATCTGTAGCATCTGTATAGAGACGGTCCTTAGTTATATCCATGTAAAGAGAGCTCATCTCAACAGTACAGAAATTATGAACATCATGATAAACCCGGTGGTATTCATATTTTTCAAAGGCAGACGTTATCTTTTTAATCAAATCCTGCAGTCGAATCATTATCCAGCGGTCTAATTCTCTGCGATCTTCATAATCAACATAATCTGCATCACTATCAAAATCACTTATATTACCTAAAATAAAACGATAGGTATTTCTTATTCTTCTATATGCTTCAGAATTTTGTTTTAATATATTATCTGAAACTTTAACATCATTTTTGAAATCAGATGAGGCAACCCATAACCTTAAAATATCAGCACCATACTGATCAATAACTTTATGAGGTGAAACTACATTACCCTGAGATTTAGACATTTTATTACCTTTTTTGTCTACTGTAAATCCATTGGTAATTACCTCATTATAGGGCGCTCTTCCCTCAGTTGCTACTGCAGTTAATAAAGAAGAATTAAACCAACCTCTGTACTGGTCAGTACCTTCTAGATATACCTGAGCAGGCCAGGATAAATTATCCCGAGTCTCCAAAACAGCTTTATGACTGGAACCTGAATCAAACCAGACATCCATAATATCTTCCTCTTTGGAAAAATTCTTGCTCTCACAGTGAGGACAGCTGTATCCTTCTGGCAGAAGCTCTTCTGCACTACGCTCATACCAGGCTGCTGAACCTTCTTCCGCAAAAATTGCCTTTACAGAATCTAAAGTCTGATCATTAATAATTGCTTCTCCACAGTCATCACAGAAGAAAATAGGAATTGGCACACCCCATTTTTTCTGACGAGAAATACACCAGTCTGAGCGCTCAGAAATCATATTGCTCATTCTTTCTTCTCCCCAGGCTGGATACCAGTCTACATCCGCAATAGCCTGCAGTGCTTCCTCCTTAATTGCATCTATAGAGGCAAACCACTGATCTGTAGCTCTAAAAATTAAATTGCCCTTACAGCGCCAGCAGTGTGGATATTGATGATCTATAAAATCAAGATTCATTAATAAATTCTTCTCTTTCAGCTTATCTGTCACCATAATATTTACTTCATCATAATGTTTACCTGCAAAATCTCCGGCTTCCTCTGTAAAGTAACCTTTATCATCCATTGGTGCATAAACTTCCAGACCATATTCCTGGCCAATCATAAAGTCATCATGACCGTGACCCGGAGCTGTATGAACACAGCCTGAACCCTGTTCTAAAGTAACATGTTCACCTAAAATCAGTAGTGATTCACGATCTACAATTGGATGTCGGGCCTTTTTATTTTCAAGTTCTCTGCCGCTGAACTCTTCACTAATGACTTCATAATCTTCAATTCCTGATTTAGACATCACAGAATCTACAAGATCTTTAGCCATTACCAGTTTTTCACCTTCAGCCTCTACTACAACATAAGGGAATTCAGGATGAAAAGCAACTGCCATATTTGAAGGGATTGTCCAGGGAGTAGTAGTCCAGATAACTATATAACTATCTTTACTGCTCAGCTTTACTCCGCCAACTTCAACCTGATCAATCATCGGAAATTTAACAAAGATAGAAGGTGCTCTATCTTCACCATATTCAACCTCTGCCTCAGCCAGAGCTGTTTCACAATGTGGACACCAGTGCACAGGTTTTTTACCGCGGTAAAATAAATCCTTTTTGGCCATTTCACCAAAAACTTCTATCTGTTTTACTTCATATTCATTATTAAGTGTCAAATAGGGGTTTTCCCATTCTCCCCAGACGCCCAGTCGTTTAAACTGCTCACGCTGGCGATCGATATATTTTAAAGCATAATTAGTACATTTTTCTCTTAATTCTGCAATAGAGAGCTCAGCTCTTTCCTGATCACTCATCTCACTGGTTACCTGATGCTCAATCGGCAGCCCATGAGTATCCCAGCCCGGAACATAGGGAGAATAATAACCTTTTAAGGTAGCAAATCTAGTCACAAAATCCTTTAAAATTTTATTTAAAGCATGACCGATATGTATATCTCCATTTGCATAAGGAGGTCCATCATGTAAAATAAAGGATTCCTTACCCTCTCTATTATCGACTGCTTTTTCATAAATCTTTTTCTCCTGCCACATCTTTTGAAAATCAACTTCTCTTTCACTTAAATTCGCCCGCATTGGAAAATTTGTATCAGGCAAATTGATTGTTTCTTTATAACCCATTTAATTTAATAACCTCCTGTAAAAATATATTTAAAATTAGAAAAGGCCTCTTGTCCTGTAAGGGACGAGAGACCGCGGTACCACCCTAATTAAAATTACTTTTTTAAAAGCAATTTTATCTTAGCAATCTTTAACGCAGAAATACGGGCATACTACTCTATTCATATACCAACTCCAGGGTGATCTTCTCAATTTTTAAGTTTCCCGGCTTTCACCAGACCCGGTTCGCTAAAAACTATTAAAAATTGATACTCTCCCTTTCAAAGTTTCTTTAATCATATAACATTTTTTTCAATTATAAACTATCATTAAAACTAAGTCAAGTATTGACTTAAGATAATTGCAGAATTTATATTTTATGATTAATAATAAAGTTAATTGTCTGCTTGATCATCATCATTGTTATCCTCATTTTTAATTTCAAAATCAGATTCCTCAAAATTACCACGTAAAGATTCTTCGTTATCATCATTTAACATTTCTAAATGACTTTCTAATAATGTCTGAAAACGAATTTTAAAGAAGTTTTTCTGTTCCCTCAGCTGCTCTACTTTTCTTTTTTCTGAAGCAACCTCTGACTGTGCATCATCTTTAATTTTTTCAGCTTTCATTCTTGCTTCTTTAACTATCATTCTAGCTTCTTTATCAGCCTGCTCTATTCTGTCCGATATAGTATCCTGCATAGAATCCAGGGTATTCTGCAGTTTTTCTTCCATATCCTGATAACTATCTATTTTTTCTTTTAAAGCCTTATTTTCTTCCTGCAGATTATTTAAATCTTTAAGCAGACGCTCATAAGCAACTCCTACATCATCTAAAAATTCATCAACCTGACCAGTGTTATAACCAAAAGTAGATTTTTTAAATTCTTTATTATATATATCAAGTGGGTTTAATTTCAAAATATCCCTCCTTTACAATTAAGTTAATCTCTTTAAGGTTAACTTAATTCTTCCTTTGTTAGAAATACCTCTATCTTCTTCAACCTTAACCCTGCCTCTACCTCGAACAGATATCAGGTCACCAATCTCAACTTCTGCAGCCGGGTCTGACTCTACTTTCCAATTTAATTTAACTTTTCCATTTTCAATATCTCTTGACATCCTATTACGAGAATCTCCAAAGCCAGAGCTCGCAACTGCATCAAGCCTCATTGAAGCTACAGTTGTCAATATTTCCTTTTCGTGCTGAGTCGGCTTAACTATATCAGATTCATCAATCTCTTTAACTTCAACTGGAACCTGATGTACTTTTTCTAATTTCAATTCAATAATATCCTCAACCTCAACTGCTGTAATTATCTGAGCAAAATCAGGGTGAACCAAAATATCACCAATAACTTTCCTCTGCAGTCCTAAACCCATCAGAGCCCCTAAAAAATCTCTATGAGTTAATTTTTGAAAAGCAAAATTTCCATCCAGCTGGTAAATCTTAATTTGTCTTTCTACTAAATCAGGAAAGAGATATTCGGGGAAAATAACAATTCTCTTTCTCTCAGCAGCCGGATAACCACCCTCTTTTTTAAAGTTAATCTCTGCAATCTGTTCAATTAAGGGTGCTGCTATTTCAATCTGATAAGGATTCAAAAAATCACTAGCCTGAGTTTTATGATATTTGAGAACCTGTTCACACTTATCTAAAATATGTGATCCCAGAACTCTATCTTCTTCTCTGTGTAAATGATTTAATAATTTATCCTGGTCAAACATAAATTCCCACCTTAAATAACAATATTAATTAAAAAGTTTCTAATTATTGAAAGAGCAAAAAGAGCGATTAATGGTGAAATATCAATACCCAAAATACCACCTCTGGGCAGCAGTTCTCTAATTGGTCCCAAAATTGGCTCAGTTACATCATAAATAAACTTTATTATTTTACGCCAGCGCATGTCTCCAGGATTTGGTCTAACCCAGGAAATTATAACACGAGCAATAATTAATAAATTTAAAATCTCAAAAATAGCACTAATTGTCCTTGCTAAAATAAACATTTATCTTCCTCCAGACTCTAATATTCTCTTTCTCCAAATATTGCTCTGCCCACACGTACAATAGTTGCTCCCTCTTCAATAGCAATTTGATAGTCATTGGTCATTCCCATAGAAAGCTCATTTAACTGTACAACATCTTCTGACAGCTGGTCAAAAAGAGTTTTCATCTGCTTAAAATAGGAACGGAGCTTTTCGGAAGCATCTAAATAAGGCAAAACAGTCATTAAACCTTCCACTTTCAAATTTTTTAACTTTATAATCTTTTTTAAGAATTCTTCTGCTTTATCAGGCATTATCCCGAATTTATTTTCATCACCTGCTATATTAATTTCAACTAAAACAGGTATAACTCTCTCATTTTTTTTGGCTCGTTTATTAACCTCTTTGGCCAATCTTAAACTATCAATAGATTCTATCATCCTGCAATTTTCCATTCTCATTAGATATTTTACTTTATTTCGCTGTAAATGTCCAATAAAATGCCAGTTCAGATTAATATTTTGCGAAATTAGTTTTTCGTTTTTTTCTTCCAATTCCTGGACTCTATTCTCACCAAAAAAGTTAACCCCGGCCTCATCCAAGATTTTTACAGCATCTAAACTCTGATTTTTGCTTACAGCAAGCAGCTTTATTTCTTCAGGGTTTCTGCCAGCTGCAGCAGCTGCATTTTGAATATTATCTTTAACTTTTTTGAGGTTTGAAATATAATCTTCTTTTTGCATAAGCTTAATCCTCCCTGCCGTAATCAAAGTCTTCCGGATTTGTAATTATTTCTTCCCCAACCTCTAAACCGCTTACAATTACATATTGATCATTACCATTTAAAATTTCAACTTCCTGAAACTCATATTTATTATATCCACTTACTTTAAGTACACCTCTTCCGGAAGGTTGATTAAATACTGCCTTACGCGGTATTTTTATTCCTCGATAAATATTTTTTATAATATTTAAATCAATCCGCCTGCGGTTAGTCCACTGAGGAATAAATTGATCCAATTTAATATAAAAGAAAGTATCTTCTAAATTATGGCGAATATCAACAATTTTTGCTTCATAAAGTTCATCAGAATTTTTTTGCTCCAGAAATATTAATTCATCAATTCTAAATCTGTCTGCCTGTGCTTCTGGAACTTCTGCAATTATATATAACTCAAAATTATTTATTATTCTATATAATGGATCATTTTTCTTAATTCTATCTCCTGAAAGAAGATGTCTGTAGTTACCTTTTAATTCATCAAATTTATTTAAACTAATCTGATTTAAATTGTCAACATTGACTTCTTTTTCTAATCCATCAACAGCAAAACTTATTATACCGGCTTTTTGATTAAATATTTTTTGGCTGCTGTCAGAGGATTTAATTTCTGCTAACTTTTTCCCCGAAGCCATCCTGTCTCCCTCTTCAACCTGAAGCTCTACTCTTCCATTAACAGGAGCTTTAATAACTACTTCATCTCTAACTATCAAAACATTAGACCAGAATCCATCTATTACTTCTCCCTGAGCTGCCAGAATACTTTCAAATTTGGCTGCTCCAAAAAGCTGTATCCCAATAATTAAAGAAATAATTAAAATAAAAATAATAACAAATGGTTTGAAATTTGTATTCTTCTTTTTTTTCAACAGCATCACCTACAAAAGAGAAAGATAATTTAAATCCTGATGTGTTTGCATCAGGATTTAATTCTTATTATCCTTTTTTATTTCTTAAAAAAGCTGGTATATCAAGATCATCACCGGAGAAGCTTTCCATTTCAAAATCCTCTTCCGGCATTTCTTCCTCTGTATTTTTTTCAATTTCTTTTTTAGGAGAACCTGAATCAAAACCAGTAGCAATTACCGTTACTTTAACTTCGCTATCCAATTCCTCATCAATTACAGCTCCCAAAATGATATTAGCATCAGGATCAGCAACCTCCTGAATAACTCTAGCAGCTTCATTAGCTTCATGGATTCCCAGATCCATACCACCTGTAATATTTAATAAAACACCACGAGCTCCATCAATTGAAGCTTCTAATAGAGGAGAAGCAATGGCTAATTTAGCAGCATCAGTTGCCCTATTTTCACCGTCGGCCTTACCAATACCCATTAAAGCTGAACCAGCATCAGTCATAATTGTTTTTACGTCAGCAAAATCTAAATTAATAATACCGGTAATCGTAATCAAATCAGAAATTCCCTGTACACCCTGCCTCAATACATTATCAGCAATTTTAAAGGCATCCATCAAACTGGTCTGCTTTTCTGCAACCTCTAGTAAACGGTCATTTGGAATTACAATCAGGGTATCTACTTTATTTTTCAATTCTTCAATACCTGAAATCGCATTATTCATTCTCTTTTTTCCTTCAACTGTCAGGGGTTTTGTTACAACTCCAACTGTAAGGGCCCCCTGCTGCTTTGCAGCTTCTGCAACTACAGGAGCTGCTCCAGTACCGGTTCCACCACCCATACCAGCGGTAATGAATACCATATCAGCACCATCTATGGCCTGAGCAATCTCTTCTACATTTTCTTCTGCAGCTTCAAAACCAATCTGAGGATCCGAACCTGCTCCCAGTCCTCTTGTTATCTTTTCACCAATTCTAATTGTAATCCCGGCATTAGAAGACATTAAAGCCTGGGCATCTGTATTAATTGCAATAAATTCAACTCCGTCTAAACCCTCTTCTATCATTCTATTAACGGCATTATTACCGCCGCCACCCACACCAACAACTTTTATATTTGCAAATTGTTCAATTTCTGTTCCAATATCAAACACTAATTTTCCCTCCCCGTTAAGGATAATATGTAAGTTTAAAAAATCACTTTAGAAAAATTCACTAAACCAACTTTTTAATTTAGAAAAAAATCCACTTACAATTTCTTTACTGTTATTACTGCTATTACTGCTTACATTACTATTTTTAGCATCTCCATTTTCTAAAGCAAATTCGATTAAACCAACTGCTGTAGAGAATATGGCTCGTGGTATAGTATCACCCTTTTTTATATATACGGGATTATCAATAACATTTGAAAGTCCACTTACATAATCCGGTTCTCCAATTCTAACTGGTAATTCTGTAATATCAGATGCTAATTCTTCTGTTCCATCTAATAAAGAAGCTCCCCCAGTTAAAATAAGACCTGCCGGAGTTAAGTCGTTTGAGCCAGCACTATTAAGCTCTTTTTTAACCAGTGAAAAAACTTCGCTCATTCTTGGTTCAATAACCTGACAGAGCATTTTGCGTGATAATTTTTTTCTCTCCTTACCACTTGCTGCCATAACTTCAATTTTTTCATCTTCAGCAATTTCTGCCGGCAGAACTGAACCATGCATTATTTTTATTTTTTCAGCTTCAGAAACCGGTGTTCTCAATCCAACTGCAATATCATTACTGACATGATTTCCACCAACCGGCAGAACAGATGTGTGTGCAATACTGCCTTCATGAAAAACTATTACATCTGTAGTTCCTCCACCAATATCAACTAAAACAGCCCCCAGATCTTTTTCATCATCAGAGAGTACTGCCTGGCTGGAAGCCAGAGGCTCTAAAACTACCTCATCAACACTCAAACCTGCTCTTAAAACACTTTTTACCAGATTCTGAATTGAAGTAGAAGCACCTTTAATAATATGGGTTTCCACCTCAAGTCTAACTCCAGACATTCCTAGTGGGTCCTGAATCCCCGGACTGCCGTCTACAATAAATTCTCTGGGGAGAACATGTAAAATATCCTCCTCTGCTGACACAGGCACTATTCTTGCTGCATCAATAACTCTTTTTATGTCACTCTCTTTAATTTCTTTTTCTTCTCCAGTAACTGCAACTACTCCATGACTGTTGATAGACTTAATATGTGAACCAGCAATACCAACATAAGCAGAATCAACCTTCTGTCCGGCCATTCTTTCTGCTTTTTGAACAGCACTTTTTATTGCATGACTGGTTTTATCTATATCAACTACAATTCCCTTACGGAGGCCGTTAGATGGAGCTAAACCAATCCCGATTATCTCTATATTATTTTCTCCACTGACTTCTGCTATTAGTGCACATATTTTGGTAGTACCGATATCAAGTCCGGTAACTATTTTTCTTCTTTTCACAACAGTCTACCTCCTTTCTTATTCAAACATTTCTTCTTATCTAAATTATCTTTTTAATTAGGCTCAATTTTAATAATTCCATATAAACTTTCTTATTCCTTTATTCTCAGCAAAATAATCCTTATTTAAACTTAATTACAGGATGTTTGCTCACCTGCAGATTAATATAATCAATTTCAGCATCCTGATTATTATTCAAGATAGAATTTAAAATAGCAAATTTCTCTTCCAAATTATTATTTCTCCCTAAGTTAACTCTTCCTCCATCCACTAAATATAATTTAAAACTATTATCCTGATAACTTGCCTTTTTAAATTTAGCTAAAAATTCAGATTCAAGATCATTAAAAACATCTAAAATATCTTCACTCGGCAGAGCTAATTTTATTTTATCATCATTAAAATAATAAGCAAAACCTTCAATTTGCGGTAATTTTAGTTCACTTTCTAATTTTTTTTCTCCTAAAACAATTCCATCAGCAGAAAAGATTAATTTTTGATCATTATTTTTTAACCAGGCTACAGCCTTTCTTTCTTCAACTACAACATGTACTGTTGAGGGAAATGATTTTTCTATCTGTACAGAAGAAATTAAATTATGTTTTAAAATATTATTTTTTAATTCTTCTTCATTCAAAAATAATAAATTATCTCCATAAAATTGACTAATATTTCTTCTCAGCTCATTTTTATTAATGTCATTTCGAGAATGGAAGACAAAGTCTCTAAGATGGAAAAAAGGAGAAAAAAGAAAAGATATAAATGTTAAAAATATAAATAATAAAACCATAATTACAATTTGATATTTTTTCTCCATTGCTTACTCCTCACAAGTCATAGTCCTAACTACCTGACTTCTAAAAGTTTTTCTGAAAACTCAGTTATATCACCGGCCCCAACAGTTAAAATGATATCTCCTTTTTCTGCCTCTGATAACACCTGAGCTGCAATTTCATTAAAATCAGATTTATAAATACATTCCACATCAGAGTTTTCGGAAATTTTTTTGGCAAATTCTGTTAAAGAAATATTATATTTGTTTTTTTCTGAAGCAGAAAAAATATCAGTTAAATATACCTGATCAGCATTGATAAAGGAGAAACTAAATTCTTCCATAAATTTTTGGGTTCTGCTGTATCTGTGCGGCTGAAAGACAACCCGTATTTTATTATAATCCATATTTTTAACTGTTTTTAGTAATTCTTTGATTTCAGTTGGGTGATGAGCATAATCATCAACAAGGTCAACCTGAGAATTTAAAATTTTACCTTTAAAATCAAAGCGGCGTCCAACACCACTAAATTCTTTTAAAGCAGATCTTACTGCCTCAAATTCAATATTTAATTTATGGGCTGCTGCAGCAGCCGCCAGGGCATTATAGAGATTATATTCTCCTGGAACAGAAAGTTCAATTTTACCGACAAATTCTCCTGAATAGTAAAAATCAAAAGAACTTTCAAAGTTATTATATTTAATATTTTTGGCAGTGAATTCAGCTTTATTTAAAGAAAAAGAACTGCTTTTTTCTCTATTTTGAAAAAGAAAAGTCAAATTTTTATCGTCTTTATTATATAATAGAATTGCTTCTTTGTCATTTTTATTAGCAAATCTTTCAAAAATATTTTTGAAATCATCCAAATTATGGTAAAAATCAGGATGATCAAGCTCTAAATTATTTAATAACAGCAGATGAGGATTAAAATATAAAAAAGAGCCATCACTCTCATCAGCTTCTGTAATAAAGTATTCTCCTTCTCCATCAGCAATGTTGCCCTTTAATTCTTTCAGAAAACCACCTACCATAACTGCAGGATCTTTTTCGGCTTTTTTAAAGATTGCAGCCAGCATTGCAGTAACAGTAGTTTTTCCATGGGTTCCTGCAACAGCAATAGTTTTTTTATCTCTCATCAAATATGAAAGCATTTCCGCTCTTTTTACAATTTTTATTCCCTTTTTTCTGGCAGCTTTTAATTCAGGATTATCATCCGGTATAGCACTTGTTTTTACTATTAAATCTGCTCCTTCAATATTAGAGGCAGCATGTCCAAGATAGAGGCTAATCCTGTATTTTCTTAATAAATCTAGATATTTGCTTTCCTTTAAATCAGAACCGCTCACCTTAAAACCTCTTTCGGCCAGTATCTCTGCTATTCCACTCATAGAAACTCCGCCAATACCAATTAAGTGAATATGCGAATTTTTGTTTAGCATAATAATCACCCTAAAGCTAATTGTATTTGAAGATCATAAATAAATTTATCAATTTAATTTTCTTATTACTTCAAGAATATTATTTAAAGAATTTTTTTGAGACATCGAAGCTGCAGCTTCAGACATTGACTCTAATTTTTCTTTATTTTCTATAATTTCTTTTACTTTTTCAAGCAGTAATTTTCCGTTTAATTCAGATTCTTTGATTACTACAGCAGCATTTTTTTCTGCTAAAGTTTGAGCATTAAATAATTGATGGTTTTCTGCTGCTGCTGCAAAAGGAATCAGGATCGATGGTTTGGCACAGCTTGTTATTTCTGCTAAACCTGTGGCTCCCGCCCTGGCTATTATCAAATCAGCAGCCGCAAGAGCATATTCCATTTCATCTAAATAATCAATAATATTAATAAATTTGTTCTCTGGATTAATGTTATTATTTTTTAAATTTTCTAAAACCATATTATAATTTTTTTTGCCGCTCAAATGTAATATCTGAATTTTATTTTTGGCTGCATATTTATAAACTTCTATTACATTTTGATTGATAATTTCCGCTCCCAAACTACCGCCAGTAATTAATATTGTTTTTAATTCTGGATCTAAATTTAAATACTGATAGGCTTTTTTTCTGTCTGTATTTATTATTTTAGGTCGTACCGGATTACCGGTAATTTCTATTTTTTGGGGCTTAACTTTTAAATATTCCGCAGCTTCTGCAAAATTTAAACAAATTTTATCAACCACCCCGGCCAGCAGCTTATTTGTAATACCTGGATAGGCATTTTGCTCATGAATAATAGTTTTTTTCCTGAGTAATGCCCCTGCCAGAACCACAGGCCCGGCTACAAACCCACCAGTACCAATAACATAATCTGCTTCAAACTGCCATATAATTTTTACAGCCTTTAAAAAAGCAATCAAATTATGAAATAAAGAACTAATAATTTTTATTGAAAAATTTCTGGGAAGCGGTCTTACAGATAATTCTTTAAAATCAAATCCAGATTTAGGTACAATTTCGGCTTCCATTCTGTAATCAGAACCTAAATAAAGAATATCCCAGCCTCTATTTTTTAATTCTTCTGCAACTGCAAGGGCCGGGTAAATATGACCTCCGGTTCCTCCACCTGTAATTACTGCTTTCATAATTCATCTCATCCTTCTGCATAACGTGATATATTTAATAATAAAGCCAGAGCAGCTATATTAATTACTAAAGATGAACCGCCATAACTGATCAGAGGCAGTGTAATTCCTGTAATCGGAAGTAATGAGGTTACAACTGCCATATTAATTAAGGCCTGAATAATAATCATTGAGGTAATTCCAATAGCCAGCATGGATCCAAAAGTATCATCAACCCTGCTTGCAATTTTTAATCCTCTCCAGGCCAACAAAAAGTAAAGACTTATAACAAATAATGTTCCAATAAGACCAAACTCTTCACCCAGAACGGCAAAGATAAAATCTGTCCCCGGTTCAGGTAAATATAAAAACTTTTGATGACTGTTACCTGCTCCAACCCCAAATAAACCTCCTGAACCTAAAGCTAGCAGAGATTGAATAATATGATAACCACTATCTAATGGATCCTGCCAGGGATTAAAGAAATTTAATAATCTCTTTCTCCTATAAGGCTCAATAATAATTGCTAATCCTGCCAACCCAGAAGAAATCAAACCCAGTATAATTAATACAGATATTTTAATTCCTCCAATAAAAATCATTACCGCGGCAACAGCTGCCAGAGTTACAGCTGTTCCTAAATCAGGCTCCAGCAAAATCAGAAAAGAAATTATGGCAATTACCGCTACTGGTGGTAAGACACCCTTTTTTATATTTTTTATTTTTTCTTTATTCCGATCTATATAAGCAGCCAAATAAATTACAATAGTGAATTTTGCCAGTTCAGATGGCTGGAAATTAATTGGGCCTACAGGCAGCCACCTGCGTGATCCACCGGCCATTCTTCCTATCCCGGGAATTAATACTAAGATTAAAGTTGCAAGAGAAATAAGCAGCAAATAGGGAGCCAGTTCTTTTAATTTTTTATACTTAAATTTATAAATAACCGCTGCTATTACTATAGCAACTGCTAAATATTTAAGCTGATTAATAAAAAAATAATGGCTGTTAGAAAAAAGTTGCTCTGCTTTGACAGAACTGGCTGACAAAATCATAATCAGTCCACTTAAAACTAAAGCTAGAATTGTAAATAATAAAATGAAATCTGGCAGCTTTTTCCGCATAATTACTCCTTAATCAATATATTTTAAAATATTTTCTTTAAAAATATTTCCTCTTTCTTTATAACTTGAATACATATCCCAGCTGGGACAGGCAGGAGATAAAAGCAGGGCCTTTTTCTCATCTAAAGTTTCAAAAGCTTTTCTGACAGCAGTTTCCATTGATTCTACTTTTATTACCTCAAGTTCAGAATTGGTAAATAGAGAAGCTATTTTATCAGCCGTTTCTCCCAGTAAAATCAGTTTTTTAACCCTCTTTTTGATTTCTGAACTCAAATCTGAAAAGTCAGCATCCCTGTCCTGACCTCCGGCTATAAGAATTATATCCCTTTTGATGCTTTTTAGTGCTTTGAGAGCAGAATCGGGATTGGTTGCTTTAGAGTCATTAATAATCAAATAATCTTTAGGGTTTTCTATAATCTCCATTCTATGTGACTGCAGTTTGTAGTTTTCAGCAGCTTTTTGAATTTTATCTACTTTTTGTCCGACAAGATAGGCTGTCAGTGCTGCAAAAGCAGCATTTTTTTTGTTATGATCTCCAGGTAATTCAATTCTAGAAAAATCTAGCAGCTTTAAGTTGTCCCTTTTATAAAATGCAGCTCCTTCACTAATAATCAAATCTGCATTTTGCAGCTGAGATGAAATCCCTAAAACTTCTGCTTCTATTTCTTCTTTTATGCTAAAAAGATAAGAATCATCTAAATTGATAACTGCCAGATCATTTTCACTTTGATTTTTAAAAATATTTTTTTTAGCCTGCTGGTAATTAGATTCATTCTGATGCCGATCTAAATGATCAGGACTGTAATTTAAATAAAGAGCAATTTTAGCTTTGAAACTTTTAACTGCTTCTAATTGAAAAGAACTTAATTCTAAAACTACTTTTTCTCCTTTTTCCAGCTCATCAACAATAGAAATAAAAGGCAGGCCAATATTGCCAGCAGTTTTTATTTTTTTACCATCTAAATCACTTAACATTGCTCCCAGAAGTTCAGTTGTAGTAGTTTTACCGTTGGTACCTGTAATGGCAATGATCTCAGCCTCAGACTGTCTATAAGCAAATTCAATTTCACTAATTGTTTCTATTCCCTGCTTTCTGGCCTTTTTTAATATTTCTAAATCATAAGGAACTCCAGGACTTAATATTATTAACTCACTTTCTAAAATTTTATCACCATTAACACCAAGCTCATATACAATATTTTTGTTATCGACCTCTGCAATTAAGTCTTCTAATTCTTTTCTATCTTTTGAATCAGAAACAATTATTTCTACATCAAATCCTGATAAATATTTTATAACTTCTAAACCAGTGCGGGGACTAAAACCCAGTACTGCAATTTTTTGATAATCTAAATTCAATAAAATCTAACTCCTTTAAATTAAATTCTAATTAAAACAATGAAGTTAAAGCAAATAATGACAGTAGAATAGTAACAATTATAAATCTAAAAACAATTTTATTTTCAGCCAGACCGGACAATTCAAAATGGTGATGGATTGGGGTCATTTTAAAGACCCTTTTCCCTCCTGTTATTTTATAATAAGGGACCTGAATCATTACAGAAAGAGTCTCTACAACATAAATACCTCCAATTATCAATAAATAAATTTCTGAAGCTGTTAAAACTGCAGCTGAACCTAAAAAACCTCCAATTGCCAGTGAACCGACATCTCCCATAAATACTGAAGCAGGGTTGGAATTAAACCAGAGAAATGCAGTGCTGCTCCCTGCCATAATAATCATTATCAGGCTGTATTCAGGTAATTTCAAAAAATAAAATAAAACTGCAAAAGCCAGAGTAACTACCGAGGTAATTCCTGCTGCCAGACCATCAAGTCCATCAGTTAAGTTAACAGCATTGGAACTCCCAATAACTACAATAAAAGCTAGAATAAATTTAAAGAAAAAATTAATTTTAAAACTTCCGAAAAAAGGAATTATCAGGCTCTGCTGATTAATTATCAAAACAGCAGTTACTGATGTTAAAGCCGCTGCCGCAGTCTGCAGCAGCACTTTCTGCCAGGCTTTTAAACCTAATGAGCGTTCAAATTTTATTTTTAAAAAATCATCTAAAAAACCTGTTAAAGCCATAATAAAAGTTGTCAATAAAATTGTTATAATTTCAATATTTAAAGGCAGCATAATAAGAGATAACAACAAAAATACAGAAATAATTAAAAGCCCACCCATTGTCGGTATGCCTGCCTTTTTTAGGTGGCTTTCCGGACCATAATCACGCACCTGCTGACCAAAATTTAGTCTTTTTATATAATCTATAAATAGATTACCACTAAAAATAATTATTAATAATGGTAATACATAGGCTGCAATATAAAGCATTTTAAAACTCCTTGTTTTTTAGTTCAGCTGCTATTTCTTCTAATTTATTTGCACGTGAGCCCTTGATCAAAATTAAATCTTTTTCTTTGATTTCAGATTTTAAAAATTCAATACATTCCTCATTATTGTCCAAAATAAGAATTTTTTCTGAATTCATTTTAGTTTCAGCTCCAGCTGCAATCTCTGCTGCCTCTCTGCCGATAGTTATTAAAAGATCAAGACTCTTTTCTGCAGCATAGCTCCCCACTTCTCTGTGTTTAATGAGGCTCTGCTCTCCTAATTCCAGCATAGATGCTAAAACCGCAATTTTTCTTGCTCCCTTTGTTTCTGCCAGTACATCAAGGGCAGCTTTAACAGCAAGGGGGTTGGCATTATAGCTGTCATTTATTATTCTTGCTCCATTATTTAATTTAATAAATTCCATTCTCAGAGAAGAAAATTCTGCAGATAACAGCCCCTGCTGTATTTCTGAACAGTTAAGTCCATATTTAAGCGCAATTATTACTGCAACTAAAGCATTATAAATATTATGTTTACCCGCTTTATTAAAATCAAAATTATATTCTTGACCCTGATAGCTTAATTTAAAATTTAATCTTTCTTTTTCCTGATCAAAATTATAACTTTCTACCTCAGCATCTGCTCCTTTTTCAAAACCAAATGAAAGCACTTCAGCCTCAGTATTATCTATCATCTTTCTGGTATATGTGTTATCATAATTTAAAACTGCTGTATCAGATTTAGTTAAATTATCAATAAGTTCTTTTTTAGCCCGAGCTATATTTTCCATACTTCCCAGCTGTTTTAAATGAGCAGCAGCAACATTTGTTATAACACCTATATCAGGTTCTGCTATTTTCGCCAGCAGGTCAATTTCACCTAAGGCACTCATTCCCATCTCCACTACAGCAAAGTCTTCCTTGCCTGTTAAATTCAGAAGAGTCAGCGGCAGACCAATATGATTATTAAAATTCCCTCTGGTTTTTAAACAGCTGTATTTCTCTGATAAAATTGAGTAGATCAAATCTTTAGTGCTTGTCTTACCTGCACTTCCAGTAACAGCAATTACTTTTAACTTATTAAATGTTTTTCGGTAATTATGAGCAATATCCTGTAAAGCTCTGGTTGTATCATCCACTTTTAAAACTGTAAGTCCGTGATTTTTAATAAAATCACCTTTAATTACTCTATCAACTATAACTGCAGCAGCTCCATTTTCTGCAGCCTGCTCAAGAAACTGATGTCCATCCTGGTTTTCTCCAATAATTGCAATAAACAGGTAATCTTTTTTTACTTCTCTGCTATCAATTACAATTTCATTAATTTCTCTATCACTACTTCCCTGCAGCAGTTGAGCACTGGAAAAATCAATTATCTTTTTTAAACTTAAATTCTGCATTTAATTTCCTTTCATCTTTTCTGCAGCCCGATAAGCAACTTGACGATCGTCAAGTTCTATTTTTTTATCTTTTATCACCTGATATTTTTCATGTCCTCTTCCAAGCAGCATAACCAGATCATCTTTTTCAGCCATCATAATTGCTTTCCTGATTGCTTTTTTTCTATCAGGAATAATTTCATAATCACTAAAACCTTCACTAAAGCCATTTTTGATTTCGGAAAAAATTATTTCTGGATCTTCACTGCGTGGGTTATCATTACTAACAATTGTATAATCAGCATAATTTTCAGCCAATCTGGCCATTTCAGATCTTTTGCTGCGATCTCTATCTCCACCACAACCAAATAAAATAATTAATCTATTTTTTTCCATAGCAGCTGCAGTTTCCAAAATATTTTTCATTCCATCAGGAGTATGAGCATAATCAACAACTACCTGAAAATCCTGTCCGGCATTAATAATTTCAAAACGACCAGGTACCGAGTTAATTTCAGTTAAAGCTTTTTGGCTGATCTCTTTTTCAATACCCAACAAATCTGCAGTTAAAATAGACGCTAAAGAATTATAAATGTTGAAAATACCACCTAAATTTAATTCAAAAACTGAACTAACTCTTCCTTCACTTTTATATTTCATTCCTTTTTGATTTAATTGATATTCAGATGTATATAAGTCTGCACTTTTAGAATTCAGGCTGTAGCAGAAATTTTGTCCATTTGATTTTTTTTGAATATATTCTGCATTTGGGTCATCAGAGTTAATAATCGCATACTGCTGACTATTAAGATTAGAAAATAATCGGGATTTTACTTCTCTATAATTTTCAAGGCTTTTATGATAATTAAGATGTTCCGGACTGATATTAGTAAAAATTGCAGCAGCAAAATCCATACCATAAACCCTGTATAAATCTAAAGCATGGGAAGAAACTTCCATTACTCCATATTTGATTCCCTTATCTTTCATCCTGGCAAAATATCTATATAAATCTAAAGATTCAGGGGTAGTTCTGCTGGAGTCAACTTCTTCCCCACCAATTATATTTTGGATAGTACCAAACAGGGCAGCCCTACCGGCATATTCTTTTAAAATATTATATAAAAGATAAGCTGTTGTAGTTTTACCATTTGTTCCTGTAATTCCCACTAAGTTGATATCACTAAGTGGATTATCAAAAAAATTCTTAGCAACTTCTGCCATAACTCTCCGGCTGTTTTTTACTTTAATATACACTATTCCAGGCAGATATTCTGTAATTTCATTTTCTATAATCACAGCTGAAGCTCCATTTTTTACTGCCTGAGATATATATTGATGACCATCTGTTTCGAAACCTTTAATAGCAATAAATAAATTATTTTCTTTAATTTCTCTAGAGTCATATCCAATTTCAACAATATCTTTTTCTAAATCTCCTCTAATTACTTCAAAATTTATGTTATCTAATATTTTTTTTAATTTCATCTTAAAAATTACCTCCATCAATAACAATTAAGTCCTATAATACTAGCGGAGTTTTAAATTGATTGTTTTAGAAACTTTAATTCTACTGCCGGGATTTACTGATTGACCAACAACTTTACCAGAACCATCAATGCTAACTTTAAGCCCCTTTTGGCTCGCAAGTTTTTGAGCTTCATCAGCTTCCATCCCCCTAAAATCAGGTGTTGGAATCCGAATATCTTCTTTATTTTTTTCATCACCAAATAACCAGACTGTAGAATTATCATTAGTTACAGTTTTTGCAGCAGGAAGCTGAGCTTTTACTTGCTCACCGTCTCCAATAAGTTTAACATTAAATCCCTGCTCTCTCAAATCACTTTCTGCATCTCGAAAACTTTTCCCAACTAAATCTGGAACTTCTATTTCTTTATCTGTAATTTCATAATTAAAATTATTATTGTGTTCTGGTTTAACATTTAAATAGTTTAGAATATTTTCTGTTAAATTTTTAAATACAGGGGCAGCAGTCTGGCTTCCATAGTAGGTTTCTCCCTCAATATCATAGAGAATTGTTAAAACAACCAAATCTCTGTCTTCTACCGGTACAATCCCAATAAAAGATGAATCATATATGTCTTCATTGTAATGTTTAGCAGTACCTGTTTTTCCGCCGATCTCATAGCCCTCTATTGCCGCCTCTGTTCCGGTCCCACTTTCTACGACCTGTTTTAATAATTCTTTTGTTTTGTCAGCAGTATTTTTAGATACCACCTGCCTTAAAACCTGAGGTTCATTCTTTATATCTTTAGAATCGTCTCCAGTATCAACTTTTTTTACCAGTCTGGGCCTCATTAATTTCCCTTCATTAGCTATTGAAGAAATTGCTGTTGTTAACTGAATTGGAGTTACCGATATCCCGTGACCAAAAGAAAAAGTTGCCAGTTCAACAGGTCCAATTCTATTATATTTAGGAATTATACCCTCAGCTTCTGCCGGTAGGCGAATCCCAGTTTTCTCACCAAAACCAAAGGCTTTGATATATGAATAAAAGGTTTTTTTATCCATTTTCAGTCCAACTTCCACAAAACCAGGGTTACAGGAATTTTTAACAACTTCAGCAAAACTCTGTTTTCCATGTCCGTTATCACTCCAGCAGTTTATCTCTTCATTTTCAACTTGAATATGACCGGGATCAGTCAAAATATCATTTTCAGTAATTACTCCCTCTTCTAAAGCAGCAGCTGCAGTTATAATTTTAAAGGTAGAACCCGGTTCAAAAACATCATTTATCGCCCTATTTCTCCAGTTTATTTCTGAAGATTTTCCATATTTATTAGGATTATAGCTGGGAGTATTAGCCATTGCCAGCAGATCTCCATTGGCAGCGTCCATTACAATAATTGAGCCACCTGAAAACTCAAAAACCTCTTCCGCATTTTCAAGTTCTTTTTCAGCCATATATTGGATCACTTCATCAATCGTTAAATGAACATTATAACCATCTCTGCCGGGAACAGCCTCTCTAATCCCATTGGGAATTGTCCTACCTTCAGCATCTCTTTCTATAATCATTTTCCCGGCTTTACCACTTAAATGATTATTATATGAAAGTTCAAGTCCATTAAGCCCATTATTATCAATCCCTGTGAAACCAATAATATGGGAGGCCAAATTTCCTTCAGGATAATACCTTTTGCTCTCTTCAGTAAAGGTAATTCCTTTTAAGTTTTTAGCCTCTATTTTCTGATATAATTCCTCACTTATTTTTCTCTGCAGAAATATTGCTGATGCCTCTGAAGTTATTCGCCGATAAATAGTATCATAATCGCTGTCCAATAATTCAGCCAGTTCTGAAGCTGTTTTTTCGGGTTTAATAATATTATCCGGCAGAGCAACCACAGTCTTAGCCGGTAAGCTGACTGCAAGTTTCCTGCCGGTATTATCATAAATTATTCCTCTTT
>JBKHDA010000033.1:0-21848 GCA_046541575.1 Halanaerobium sp.
GTTAATTTTTCCTTAACAGATCTAACAGCAGCCTCAGCAACCCCACCTGTTGTACCAAAGATAGTACCGGCACCGGTTGACTCTCCCATCAGTTCGTCAAAATCTTCCTCTGGCAGAGCTGAAAAGTCAATACCCATTTCTTTAATCATTCTGGCAAATTCTCTGGTAGTTAAAACAGCATCTGTATCCTTAAAGTCAGAACTATTAATTTCTTCTCTATCTTTTTCAAACTTTTTGGCTGTACAGGGCATTACTGCAACTGTGTAAATTGTTTCTGGATCAACTCCAGTCTGATCTGGATAATAAGTTTTACTTAAAGCGGAAAACATCTGCATTGGGGATTTGGCAGATGATAAGTGCTTTAATAAATCAGAAAAGTTATGCTCAGCACCCTTAACCCAGCCCGGACAGCAGGAAGTAATATGTGGTAGTTCTCCCTCTCCATTTAATTTCTTTAAGAATTCGCTACCTTCTTCTAAAATTGTTAAATCAGCTGCAAAATCAGTTGAAAATACCTTGTCAAAACCAAGTCTTCTTAAAGCTGCAACCATTTTACCGGTAACTACTGTTCCCGGTTCCATGCCAAACTCTTCACCTAAAGTTGCCTGGATAGAAGGTGCAGTCTGAACTAAAACATGTTTCTCATCATTTTCTAAAGCAGCCCAGACCTTATCAATTTCGCTTAACTCGGTAATTGCTCCAACAGGACAGACCGTTGCACACTGACCACAATTAACACAGTTTATTTCTGCCTGTGGTAAGTCAAAGGCTGTAGTAACTATTGAATTAAAACCACGGTCAGTAAACTGCAGAGCTGATACTCCCTGTACCTCTTCACAGATACGAACACAGCGGCCGCAGAGAATACATTTATTTGGATCTCTCTTTAATGCAGGTCCAACTGTATCCAGGTCGTATTCACTCTGGTCACCTTTGAATTTTTGCACATCTTCAGAACTTATACCAAGTTCATAAGTTAGATCCTGAAGTTCACACTGACCATTCCTATCACACCCCAGACAGTCATTTGGATGATTTGCCAGCAGTAATTCTACATTTCTTCTTCTTGCTTTACGAGCTTTCATACTTCTGGTATTGATCTGCATACCATCTCTGACAGGTGTAGCACAGGAAGCAAGTAAATTACCACTTTCTTCATCTTCTACCACACAGACCCTACAGGCTCCATGCAGACTTAGATCAGGATGGTAACATAATACTGGAATGTCTACGCCGATTTCTTTAGCTGCTTCTAAAATTGAACTATCTTCTTCAACTTCAACACTTTGCTTATCTATAGTTAATTTAACTTTGCTCATTAATTTCCCTCCTATTATAAGAGTTTATCCCTGTGAAATTGCATCTACAGGACATTCTGGCTCACAGGCTCCACAGGCAATACAAACTTCAGCATCTATTGTAAATGGACTCTTGATTTCTCCACTTATTGCATCTACAGGACATACTTTAGCACATTTTCCGCAGCCAATACAGGCTTCTTCATCAATTACATATGAACTTACTAACTCCGTACAAACACCAGCAGGACAGTCATGATCATGGATGTGTGCCTCATATTCATCCCTGAAGTATCTAACTGTACTTAAAACTGGATTGGGAGCAGACTGACCCAGTCCACATAAAGAAGTGCTCTTGATATGTTCACCTAATTCTAATAATAATTCAATATCTCCTTCTTTACCTTCACCCTCAGTAATTCTGTTTAAGATCTCCAGCATTCTTTTAGTACCTTCACGACAAGGTGTACATTTACCACAGGATTCACTCTGAGTAAAGTTTAAGAAAAATCTTGCTACATCAACCATGCAGGAATCTTCATCCATAACAACCATACCACCAGAACCCATCATTGTTCCGGCATCTAATAATGAATCATAATCAATTGGCAGATCTAAATAATCTTCAGGTAAACAACCACCAGATGGACCACCAGTCTGTACAGCTTTAAATTTTTTACCTTCACCAAGGCCGCCACCAATTTCAAAAATTACTTCTTTTAAAGTTGTTCCCATTGGAACTTCTACCAGACCTGTATTATTAATTTTACCGGTTAAGGCAAAAACTTTTGTACCAGAACTACCTTCAGTACCAATAGCGGCAAAACTCTCTGCTCCTTCGTTAATAATATATGGTATATTTGCAAATGATTCAACATTATTGATATTAGTCGGTTTACCCCAGAGTCCTCTTACCGCCGGATAAGGTGGTCTTGGTGTAGGCATACCTCTTTTACCCTCAATTGAATTCATTAGAGCTGTTTCTTCACCACAAACAAAGGCTCCCGCACCTTTTTTAATCTGAAGTTTGAAGTTAAAACCACTGCTGAAAATATCATCACCTAAAAGACCATATTCTTCAGCATCTTCTATAGCTTTCTGCAGACGTTTAATTGCCAGAGGATATTCTGCTCTCACATAAACATATCCTTCATCTGCACCAATTGCATAAGCTCCAACCAACATTCCTTCTATAATTCTGTGAGGGTCTCCTTCTAAGATACTGCGGTCCATAAAAGCACCTGGATCTCCCTCATCTGCATTACAAATAATATACTTTTTATCACCCTCGGAATTTTTAGCAAACTGCCATTTTAAACCGGTTGGAAAACCTCCACCACCACGGCCGCGAAGACCTGAGTCCTTAACACTATCTATAACTTCCTGCGGCTCCATTTCAGTTAAAACTTTACCTGCTGCTTCATATCCACCTAAAGCAATATACTCATCTATATCTTCAGGATCAATTTTACCACAGTTGGCCAGAGCAATTCGCTGCTGTTTTTTATAAAAGTCAATATCCTGATAGGATGGAATCTGTTCTTCTGTCATCGGTTCTTTAAAGAGCAGTCTGTCTACTGTTCTACCTTTTAACAGATGTTCTTCTACTATTTCTGCAACATCATCTGACTGAACCTCACAGTAAAATACACCTTCTGGATAAACAATCATAATTGGTCCTTTTTCACAAAATCCATGACAGCCAGTTTCTACAATTTTTATTTCTCCACTTAAATCATTTGCAGCTAATTCTTCTTCTAAGGAATCTTTTAAAGTATCAGCTCCAGATGATACACATCCTGTTCCTGTACATACTAATACATGGGAACGATAAACAGAATCATTCATTTACAAGTGCCTCCTTATTATTCTTATTTGTGTCGGGCGATTACTAAATCAGTTACTACATTACCATTTACTACATGTTCTGAAATGATTTTTTTAACATCAGCATCACTTAAATTACCATAAGTAATTCTTTCTTTACCAGGAAGTTTAACATCGATTAGAGGTTCTTTTTCACACATACCTATACATCCGGTCTGAGTTACCCGAACATCTAAATCTCTTTTCTCAACTTCTGACAATACTGTCTTTAAAATTTCTCTAGCACCTGCTGCAATACCACAGGTTCCCATACCAACTATAATTTCAGCTCTTGTTCCCTGGTCACGCTTTTTCATTTCCTTCTGCACTTTATTTTTCAATTCTTTTAATTCATCTAAAGATTTCATTAAAAAGCTTCACCTCCATGGATTTCTTTTAAATTTTCTCCAATATATTCTCTGATCCAGGCTGTTATCTGCCTTGATTGTATTGATAAATCTTCTAATTCAGCTTTTATTTCTCTGCTGTCAAATTCAAAACTTTCGCCCTGACAAAAATGTTTATATACCAGGTCTACATTTTCGCCATTGGCTGCAATAAAATTACTTATAGTAGAAGTCATATCACCCAAAGGTGCACGATCAATATGATCATATTGAAATTCAGCTTCTACTTTTGTACCTTTACCTACCTCAGAATTAATTTCAAAATCACCAGCACAGCTTTCTGCTGCTGATTTAAATAAAGACAAACCAAGCCCCACCTCTCTAGTAGTACGAGAGGTAATAAATGGATCAGTAATGTCTTTTAGTTTTTCCGGTTTAATTCCACTGCCATTATCTTCAATTATAATTCTAAGCACATTATTTTCTATTTTTTCTTCAATAGTGACTTTTATTAAATCTGCCTCTGCTCTTCGAGAATTTTCTATAATATCTAAAATATGAAGAGATAATTCCCTCATTTTACTGGTAATTTGCCAGAATTTCGGGAACTTTTTCTGGAGTTAAGCGGCCATGAGTATCTTCATTAATCATAATAACCGGTGCCAAACCACAGGCCCCAATACAGGCTACAGACTCTAAAGTAAATTCTAAGTCATCAGTTGTTTCTCCTGCATCGATTCCTAACTCATCTCTAATAGCATTTAAAATAGCTCCTCCACCTCTAACATGGCATGCTGTCCCCATACAGACCCGAATAATATTATTTCCTCTTGGCTGCTGATGGAACTGACTGTAAAATGTTACAACACCATAAACCTGACTTAATGAAAGGTTTAAGCCCAAAGCTATTTCTTTCATTACTTCTTCCGGTAAATAACCATATTCCTCCTGTGCTTCCTGTAAAACTGGAATTAAATATCTTTCTTTTTTCTCGTAGCGTGATAAGATTTCTTTTAGCGGCTCTAAATACTCAGCTAATTTTTCTTCTGTCATTTCTGCCATCAATAATTACCTCCCTGAAATTTAAGTTTTTATTAATTCAATTCTTCTACCATCTTTTCTCTGCACAGCTTTTTTAAATTCTGAGAAAGAAAAATTTTTAAGTACTAAGTTTTGATATGCCATTATTTCTTTAAGATAATGACTATCAGAATTCTGCATAAACTGTAGATCTTTTAAATAAGGAAATTTCTTTAAAACAGTCTCTGGATCAGTGTTTTTTGATATTTCTGCTGTAGTTAGATTTAATTCAGGCGGAATAAATCCAAGCTGAGAAATAATACTGTGCTTTCTATCCAGGTGAGATGGAACTGCTACACCTCCCAGTTCACTAACCTTATCAAAACACTGCTCTAAACTTAAATTAACAGCACCTGCAAGCAGCTGCTTAACTTTAGCCTGATATTCATCATTAGAATCACATTTTATCTGAGGCCCAAAAAAATCCTCATCATTTTCCTGATCTGGCAGCTTTTTATAAATAATTTTCTGCCATTTTAAAAGACTTTTGATATTTGGAAAATAACATAAAATATGAATTTCTTCTTTTGTCTCAGTTTCAACTGCGGGAATAAAATGCAAATTATGCTTTTCACAATATTCTTTGAAAACTTCCACATTTTCAGCACTATTATGATCTGTTAAAGCTACAACTTCAATACCTTCTTCTTTTGCTTTTTTTACTATCTCGCCAGGTGTCATCAGCAAATCACCACATGGAGATAATACAGAATGCAGATGAAGATCAGCTTTTAATTTTAACATTTAAATCCTGTGCTCACATAAACTGCAGGCTAAATCATAGCTTTTTTTCTTGGTTTTTAATAGATTTACTCCTTTTTGACAGGCTCTTTTTACAGCACTTTCTTCATAATCAAAATCTTCTACCAGAATAACAGCAGACAGCTCAACCAATAAAGCTACTGCTACAACATTTTGGTGGCCCTGAACTGTTAACCAGAGATTATCTTTTTCTGCTCTAGCCATCACATTACTCAAAAGGTCACCAATATAAGCCCCATCAATTTCTTTGTCTAAGTCTGGACCAGCTACAACTTCAAGTTTAAATTCAGATACTAAATCCCTAACATTCATATTTTTCCTCCTCATCACCAGGCATAACTGGCGGCAGTTCATTTGCTAAATCGCATAAGTTAGCTGCCATCTCGCTGATCATGCTTCTTAACATAAAAATACAATCTGTCTTATTGGCACGACCATTAACAATATCTTCAGCAAAGGTTTTACAATCAGGCGCTCCACAGGCTGCACAGTCCAGTCCGGGCAGATCTTCAATTTCTTTCTGCAGCTGTTCAAGTTTTTCCATGGCCTTTTTAAAATCATTGTCCAGCTTAGAAAAATTATCTGCCGTAATTTTTTTTGGAAGAGCAAAGTTATAATATTCATCATCTTTTTTGCGTAATTCTAAATTTACTTTTTGACTGTTTTTTTGAATCTTTTTAATTCTTTTCTCTAAATTAAAATGAGCCTGAAAAGAATTCAAAACATTTAGGACTCCCCCAATACAGCCATCTACACAGGAAGTTAATTCAAAATATTTAATTTCCTCTGGTATATTATTTCTTTCTATTTCATTAAGTAATTTTTTAACTTCTTTAATACCGGAAACACTTAAAGTGTTTAATTCCTGCCATGATCTTAATATACTTTCCTCTCCACCTTCACTTCCCCATATTGTAGCCAAATTAATTAAATCATCATCTTCATCCTCAAGCTCAATATCTTCAAGAGATTTATATATTTTTTGATAAATATTTTCTACTCCAATTGCTCCACTTAAAAAGCTTGATTCCTGACCAATTGCTCTTTTAACAGTAGTTAATTTAGCAGGACAGGGAGTCAGAAAAAAAATATCTGGATTAATATTCTTCTCTTCTTTAAATTTTTTTTCGATTTTTTCAGCAATAAGTTCAACTGGTGATTTGAGCGGAATTAACATCTCGATTAACTCGGGGAACTGAAGTTTAATTAACCTAACAACTACCGGACAGGAAGTAGAAATATAGCTGCCGGAATTGTTGTTTAAAAAATCAAGTGTTTTCCGGGATAAAGCTGCTGCAGCATCAGCTACATCAAACACAGCTTTAAAACCTAAATTTTTAATAGCCTTTTTTATTTTTTGTGCTGATATATTTGCAGAAAACTGACTGTAAAAGCTGGGAGGAATTAATAAAATAGGATATTCACTCTCTAGAATTTCTGCCAGCTGATCTGTTTCAGTATATTTTGCATGATACTCACATGATCGTATACATTCAGCACAATCAATACATAAATCTTCTTTGATCCAGGCGTTTCCCTGATGTACTCTAATTGCCTTAGTTGGACAACCTTTAACACAATTAGTACATCCTTCACACTTTTCTTCTTTTAAGAGCACAGAGTGCTTTTTGGACATTATTAACCTCCTGCTTTGATTGATTACTGCTGATTTTTTAAATTAATTATTACTTTCACATGTGTTCCGTCTTCTTTAGAAGACTTAACATCGAGCTGATCTGCATATCTCTTTACATTTACAAGTCCCATTCCAGCTCCGAAACCCATCTCACGAATTTCCTCACTTGCAGTAGAATAACCTGCTGTAAATGCTTTATCCAGATCTTCAATACCAGGACCACTGTCATCAACCATAATTTCTAGCTCATCTTCGGAAATCAAAGCAGTAATTTCTCCTCCTAAAGAGTGAATTACAACATTCATTTCTAATTCATAAGTAATAATTGATGTTTTACGAACTGTTTTAGATGGAACTCCTAATTTGCGCAGAATATTTTTTAATTCACTTGAGGCTTCTCCACCACTTTGAAAGTCAAAACTTTCAATTTCTTTATTTAAAATTTCTTGTTTTTGCAAAAACAAAATCAACTCCCGACAAATTATTTGGAGGTTTCTATATAATTCATTTCTTCTGGTCCAATTCCATTTTTATATAAAAGACCACATGCTTCAAATAACGGCATATCTGTAGAATAAAGAAAAATATTCAACTGATTTGCCAGTGAAATTGTTTCAATCTGTGGTTTTTTACCTCTGGCAAAGATAATCACTTTTAATCCAACCATTTCAGCTGTTCGAACAACCTGAGGATTAGTAAGGCCAGTTAATAAAAGAGTTTTTTCGTTAGAAAAAGCCAGCACATCACTCATCAGATCAGCACCACAGGCATTTTTAATTTCGAGTTCATCACTTTGAGAGGGATCTTCATAAATGGTTTCAGACTTAAGAAGAGACTTGACAGTTTTTAATTTCATTTTTTACCTCCATAGATAAATAATATCTTATTTTTGTCGTTTTTGCAATTTGTAAAATATTCCCACAAATAGAACATAGTGATAATATTCACTTTGCTGAACAAAAGATAACTATTAACAGTATATGATATTTATTTCACACTGTCAAGATATAATATCTTATATAATATAAGAAAATCTTATAAATCTATTAAACCTAAACTTATTTCTATAGATTGGTTTACATCTTCTATTACATCTTCACCTAAATGTGCTATATGTCGCTGCAGTCTCTTTTTATCTAGAGTTCTTATTTGCTCTAATAAAATAACAGAATCTTTATCTAAATTTGTATAATCAGCTGGAATCTCAACATGAGTAGGCAGCTTAGCCTTGTTAATTCTGGAAGTGATTGCTGCCACAATAACAGTTGGACTGTACTTATTACCAATATCATTTTGAATAATAAGTACCGGTCGTACTCCACCCTGCTCAGAGCCTACTACTGGATTGAGATTAGCGTAGAAAACATCACCCCTTTTTACTTTCAATTTTTTCACACTCCACCAGTCTCTGCTCATAACATAAATAAGAATAACATTCGCTTGATAATCCTTCATCAGCTAACTGCTGATTAAGACCGGCCATTTTTTTGTATCCATCCCGAAGATGATTACGCACTTCCTCTTTTTTTAATTCTTCTAAATAAAATTTTACTGCCTGATTTAAAAATTTGTTGCGCTGCTGATTATTATTTTTGCAGTAACGCTCAATTTCTTCAACTAGATATACAGGAAGCTCAATCTTTAATTTTCTGCTTTCTGACAATAGACCCACCTCCACTGTTTTTAGACTGTCTTTATTATATCATTTAAAAAATTATTATCAATTACAAAATCAGGCTCGGAAAATGAAGAAAAAAGATGAGACTATTTAGCCCCATCCTTAAGTAGAGAAACATTTCGAATAAGATCATCATTTACTGCAGCCATTTTTTCATAGCCTTTAACCATTTTTTTAACGATTTCTTCTCTCTCATGTTTAGTGAAATTTTTTTTGCGGCGCAGCCTCTCCACTGTTTAACCACCTCATTATGGAATGATTTTAGAAATCTATTGGATAATGTTATTATATCTTAAAACTAAAATCTTGTCAATTAAAATATCACGATAATTGCCGTTATGACTGGGCTCAGTTTATATTTTATATCTCTGTAAAGCTATCCAAATAAATATAATATTTGGATAGCTTTGAATATAATTTACAAAAACTAAAGTTTATAATAAAGGCCGCTTTTTTTAATATATTTTAAAAGATTGGCATAGGCCTCATGCGCACAGATTGTGCTGCTGTCACCAATAAAGATCATTTTTCGCTTTGCTCTTGTTAAAGCTACATTAAGCCTTCTTAAATCTCTCAAAAAACCGATATTTTTTTCTTGATTACTGCGGACAGCTGAAAATACTATCATTTCTTTTTCTCTTCCCTGAAAAGCATCAACAGTATCTATTTCCACTCTTTCAAATTTATTATGCTGATTTATTAAATCTACCTGATCTTTATAGGCTGCTATAACTGCAATATCATCTTCTGAAAGCGAAGATTTAAGAGCACGATCAAGTATATCAAGTACTATCTCTGACTCAACAGGATTATCATAAGAATTAGAGCCATCAAATGATCTCTCATTAGCCTTCATTTCTTTAGTATCTAAAAAAACAAAGGGGTATTCTGACATTAATGATTTATCTGTAAAACAGTGATCATCATCTACCTGAACACCTAAATCACTGAGTTTTTGTTCAGCCACAGTTTCAGCTGCTTTTAAACTATTTTCATAAAAATAAATGCTGGAAAAACCCATGATCTCTCTATTCATTCTGTACTGAATTTCAAGCATTGAACTGAGTTCATCCTGGTAGATCTCAATTAACTTTTCAAATAAAGAAACTTTCAATCCGCTTTCTGCTGCTTCTTGATTGACAACAGTTGGAGGCAGCTGTTTATGATCTCCAATTAAAATTGTTTTTGAAGCTTTTAAATACGGAATTAAAGCTGCCGGCTGGGTTGCCTGAGTTGCTTCATCAATCACACTTAAATCAAACTCCCTATCTTCTAATAATTCAGAACCTGCTGTTATATTGGTAGTACAGATAACATCAGCCTGATCCAGCAGTTCATCTACAGCTTTATTTTCAAGCCTCTCTATTTCTTTAAAATACTTATCAATCTTTTCCTGCAGCTCCAACCAACTCGCCATTTCTTCGATAACTTCTGGACTGATACCTCTGACATGATGCTCTAAATCCTTTTCTGCATAATTTTTGATTTCCTGATCAGATAATCCTCTTCTATACTTTCCACCTGGATAAATATATGATTCCTGTTTATTAATTAAATCAGAAACTTCATCTCTTAATTTTTCTGCCTCTAAATAATCCTGATGTTCTAATACTATCTCATCCAGAGTATGCTCTCTTAATTTCTTATTAACTCTAATTGGGTGACCAATTCTAATCACATTAAGCTCTTTTTCAACCAGCAGTTCTAGTAAATTATCAACAGCTGTATTCGAATCTGCTGCAGCCAGCACTCTGGCTCCCTGTTTAACAGCCTCAGCAATTAATTCAACAGCTGTAACAGTTTTTCCAGTCCCCGGTGGTCCCTGAATAAGATATAAATCTTCAGCAGCCAGAGCACTTTCAACTGCTTCCTGCTGTGAATCATTTAGAAATTCCTGTTTTAAATCCAAACCATTACCAACCTGAGATTTTTTTCGGTCTAACAAAATATCTCTTTTTCGCTTCTGCATTTCATTTTCTGGATGTTTGATTTTATCTAAAGCAGAAAACATACGCTGAAATGTTGTGTCATTAACAAATAAATCAAGTCTTACTCCCTTATTATAGATAAATTCCGGTGGATGACTCTCAAAAGCTACTGTAATTGAATAGGAAGTCTTTTCTACAACTGTCCCTGTTGGGTTATTAGGATGTAAAGGTTTTTTGAGACTGATCATTACTAAATCTCCAGGAGTTATTTGAGTTTCAGCTAATTTTTCTCCTTTATATTTTGAAGTAAACTTAACTAAGGGACGGTGTCCAAATGTTGTTCCATTATCCTTCCCTCTTAAACCTAATAATGCTCTACCTTTTGCCTGACGCTCTCTGGCTGATAAATATTTAATTTCCAGCTTATGTCTATCAATTTCTTCTTCTCTTTCTAAATCAACTAAGTTTCTAAATTTATTGTAATAATTAATAATATCCTTATCAATTAAATCATCAGGATTTTTAGCAGCTACCTGAACCTTAACTCCACCAATTTGATTATTATCCATTTTTTCTATAATTTCTGGAGCTGATTCCCATTTTACCTCTACTTCTGCTTTTTTCTTCTTTTTATCTATATTAATTTTACCAATATTATCACTTGCAGTCCCGGCTTCATTGATAAAAGCTCCAACAATATCACCAGGTCCAATAGTTCCATCTATTTCTGAAATAACCAAAGTTACCATAACTACACCTCCAGTTTTATCTCTTTTGGTTTTCTGGATCTTTAAAAACTCTGGTACCTACTGTATTTTTTTGTCCCTGATATTTGCCGCAATATGGATTATCAGCTTTATTATCCATTGAGGCAAAGACCAGCTGACAGATTCTGCGATCTGATTCTAGTTTAATTGGAAGTCTATTTGCATTATAAAGTTCCAGAGTGATTTGTCCTTCAAAACCGGGATCAACCCAGCCTGCATTTTGAATAAAAAGACCCATTCTACCAATTGAACTTCTCCCTTCAACAAAGGCTGTTAAATTATCCGGTAATTTAATATACTCCTTTGTTGTAGCAAGCAAAAATGAATGTGGGGGAATAATAATTTCTGAACCCCTTACTTCTTCATAATTTACTTCGTCATTTAAAGTCATTAAAGGCAGTGAATTTTCATCCACCTTCAAAAAATCATCACCCAGCCGCATATCAACTGAAGCCGGCTGAATCTGCATCTCATCAACAGGATCGATAACAAGTTCTTTATTTGCAATCATTTTTTTAATTGTTTTATCTGATAGTATCATTTTTTTCCCCTTAAAAATTTATTTTGTTTTTTAAAATATATTTTAAATTCAATATTTATACCAAATTCTGCCATACATGTGACAGCTCACCAATGATATCTGAAGCCATTAAAGCAAAATTGCTCTTTTTGTCAGCAGCAAATTCTCCAGCTCTGCCATGAATATAAACCGCAAGAGCTGCAGCTTCAAAACTGCTCATACTCTGTGCTTTCAGAGCTGAAACTATGCCTGTTAGAACATCACCACTGCCTGCTGTTGCCATTCCATTACAGCCGCTTGTATTGATATATGCTCTGCCATCTGGAGCAGCAGTAATTGTTGCGGCTCCTTTTAAAATCAAATTAACATTATATTCTTCTGCAAAATCTCGCGCAATTTCTATCCGATTATTATTAATTTTTTCAATACTAATTCCGGTTAATTCTGACATTTCTCCCGGATGAGGAGTTAAAATCATTTCCCCTTTATAGGTTTTTAGTAGCTCTAAATTTTGAATCGAATTTACAGCATCTGCATCCAGAATAAGAGGCAGCTTTAAATTTTTTAAAATACCTTCAATTACAGCAGTGACCTCAGAACCTCTGCTGAGTCCCGGGCCAGCAGCCAGCAGGTCCACATTTTCTGAAAATTGCAGAATCTGCTTAAGTGAATCCTCACTGATAGCTCCATTTTTGGAAGCAAGCGGGATTCCAACAAGTTCTTCCAGCTGAACTGAAGTCAGCGTCTCAATTTCTTCTGCAGTTAAAAGATAAACCAGGCCTGAACCACTTCTCAAGGCAGCCTTTGTGCTTAAAAGTGGGGCTCCGGTCATTCCTCTTGAACCAGCCAGAACAGCAAGCTTACCAAAACTGCCTTTATGCCCATCATTTTTTCTCCCGGGCAATAATTTAACTGCCTCTGCTTTATTAAAAACTCTTAAGCCATCACCATTTTTTTCTATAGTCTCCGGCTGAATTCCAATATTAATAACTTTTAAACTGCCGGTATAATTTCTGCCTGGATATAAGAGCAGTCCTCTTTTAGGAGCAGCCATAGTTGCTGTATAATCAGCTTTTAAAGCATCACCAGCTATTCTGCCATTAAGCCCGATAATACCAGATGGTATATCTACAGCAAGAGTTAAGGGCCGTTTCTTTAATTTTTGATTGATCATAGTAATTATTCTTTTAATATCTCCCCTCAGCTCACCTTTAATTCCAGTACCTAAAAGAGCATCTATCATCAGATCACTATTTTTAATAATCTCTAAAAATTTTACTGCTTCTAAATCATTAAATTGACAATTTTTCACTTTATTTAAGGCGGCAAGTTCAAAGTTTTTATAGTTAACCCCTGTTAACTCTTCCGGGGGAGTGCTTAAAATAATTTCAGGTTGGTAACCCCAGTTTTTTAATATTCTAGCTGCAGCAATGCCATCACCACCATTATTACCTTTACCAGCTAAAACAGTAATTTTGACCTCATCTTTTTTCTTGAATTCTAGTTGTTTTTCTATAATCTCTGCTGCCAGTTCAGCTGTACCATAAGCAGCAGCTTCCATTAATAAAATTTCTGGATACCCAGCTTCAATAGTATCCTGATCACAGTCTGCCATCATTTTGGGGCTTAGAACTTCCATTTATTTTTCTCCTTCCATAACTACCTGAGCAATACTGTATTCTTTTTCGTGTGAAATAGAAATAAAAATCGAACTAACTTCTAGCTGATCTGCTTTCTTTTTAGTCTTTGCAGACAAATTCACTTGCGGTTTGCCTAAGTCATTATTTAAAATCTCAATCTCCTGCCAGCTGTTATTACGCATTCCTGTTCCTAAAGCCTTTAAAATAGCCTCTTTAGCTGCAAAACGAGCTGCAAAAGAGACAGCAGACTTTTTTTTATTCTGGCAGTATTCAATCTCAGCTTCTGTGTATACTTTTTCTAAAAAATGTTCTCCATACTTATCTATTAAATTTTTAATCCGACTATTTTTGACCATATCAATACCAATACCTAAAATCATAGCTTCCCTTTCTTTGACTAAAATTTATATAAATCATTCTATTTTATAATTATATTAAAATTATCGACTAAATGCAAAAAACCGGACCCCTTTACAGATCCGGTTTAATGTCTTATTTTGTCCTATTTTGTCATATTTATTTTTTATTCTACTGTGACACTTTTGGCCAGGTTCCTCGGCTGATCAATATCTTCTCCACAGTTTAAAGCAGTATAATATGCTAAAAGCTGCAGGGGAATAATTGCCAGCAGTCCGGCAAAATCCTGATTTAAAAGCGGCAGCTCAATTAAATGATCAACACTTTCTCTTTCAAACTTTTGATTTTCCTCAGTAATTAATAATGTCTCAGCACCTCTGGCCTTGACTTCTTTTAGATTACTGAATAACTTTGGAAAAACATCAGCTCTACTGCCGAGCGCAACTACCGGCACCCCGTCCTCAATCAGAGCTAAAGTACCGTGTTTGAGCTCTCCTGCAGGATAAGCTTCTGCATGAATATAGGAAATTTCCTTTAGTTTTAAAGCTCCCTCTAAAGCCAGAGTGTAATCAGTATTACGTCCGATAAAGAATATATTTTCTTTTTCAGCATATTTATCAGCAATCAGTTTAATCTGAGTTTTGCTCTGCTCACTCAGCTGTCTAATCATCTCCGGTAATTTGATTAAATCAGAAGTATATCGCGCTGTGACTTTATCACTTATCTCCTGACGCTGTCTCATACCATCAATCAACAGAATATAAAAAGCGGCTACCATATTTGTATAAGCCTTGGTTGAAGCAACAGCAATTTCCGGGCCAGCTTTTAAATATATTAACATATCTGACTCCCGAGCAATACTGCTGTCTCGCGAATTAGTCAATGCCAGCACTCGGGCACCCTGAGATTTTGCCAGACGCAGAGCAGCAAGTGTATCAGCTGTCTCACCTGATTGACTGACTACAACCATTAAAGTTCTCTCATTGATAATTGGATTTCGATAGCGGTACTCACTTGCAACCTCAACTTCCACTGGAATCTGAAGTTTATCTTCAATTAAGTACTTAGCAAGCGCTCCAGAATGATAGGCAGTACCACAGGCTACAATATGAATCTTATCATAATTTTTGACCCAATTTTTATCCAGACCACTTTCAGATAGATCTATTTTTCCTGCCTTCAAGTTATCTTCCAGCAGTCTTTTTAAAGATTCTGGCTGTTCATGAATTTCTTTAAGCATAAAATGCTCATAACCCTGTTTTTCAGCCATTTCTGCATTCCAGTCAATTTTAGTTTTATTTTTATCCGCAATTAACTTACCACTAAAAGAATATATTTTTACTTCATCTTTTGTGATATCTGCAATTTCTCCATCTTCTAAAATGTAAAAATCATCTGTGTGTTCAAGATAAGCAGGAATATCTGAAGCTAAAAAGTTCTCGTTATCACCCAGACCAATAATCAGTGGGCTGTCTTTTCGAACAGCAATAATTCTATCTTTTTCACTGTAAGACATAACTGCCAGAGCAAAAGACCCTTCCAGCCTCTTAACTGCCTTAGTAACCGCCGCTTTTAAGCTGTTTTCTTCATAATAACTGGCTATTAAATGAGCAGCAACCTCCGTATCAGTTTCAGATTCGAATTGATGGCCTTTTTCTAACAATTCTTCTTTTAATTCTCTGAAATTCTCAATAATCCCGTTATGGACAATTACAATTTTAGAAAAAGAATCTGTATGTGGATGAGAATTAATATCAGATGGCTTACCATGAGTAGCCCATCTGGTATGTCCAATTCCGGTCTCTCCCATAAAGATTTCTTTTTCAGCACTGGACTTCAATTTATCTAATTTACCCTGTTTTTTAACAATTTTAACAGCCTCTTCTTCCTGAACAGCAATTCCAGCTGAATCATAGCCTCTGTATTCCAGCTTTTTTAATCCAGAAAGCAGTATTGGGGCTGCTTTTTTTTCTCCAATATAACCAACAATTCCGCACATATATTATCTTAACCTCCGTTTTATTATTAATATTCAACTGTCAGCTGTTATCTATTTCCTTTGTCTCAGCAATTACCCGCTGATTTTGAGAAATAAAATTGAGGCAGAACAGCTGCTGCCTGAAGGCATCCGCCGAAAATTCGATAACCTTCCTCCTCGTCCACCTGATTAAAATCCCGCTGCAATCAGGTTCTGGCGCTTTTCTCTCTCACTTTTTATTAACCACCTCCTTATATTTTTCACAGAAATAATTAATCTAACTGACTAAATTGACATGGACAAAATTAATTTTATTATAATTTACTATAAATAGCAAATTTTTAGTTCAATTCTTCACTAATTACCTCTGTTAATTTTGTTTCCCACTTGCGTAAAAGCTTCTGATCTTTACCCTCCAGCATGACTCTGATTAAAGGTTCAGTTCCTGAAGCTCGAACAAAAACCCTGCCTTCAGCTCCAATTTCATTTTCTGCAGCTTCAATTTCTGAAGTGATTTTGGAATTCTGATTCCAGCCCTCTTTTCGAGTAATCTTTACGTTAGCCAGCAGCTGAGGCCAGTAACTCATCACTTTTTTTAATTCAGATAAAGACTTTTCCCTCTTTTTGATTATAGAAGCAATTTTTACAGCCGTTAAAATTCCATCTCCGGTGGTATTATATTCACTAAAAATAATATGACCTGATTTTTCTCCACCTAATTTGTAATTATTTTTGAGCATTTCTGCTAAAACATAGCGGTCTCCATTTTTAGTTATTACCAGCTCAGCACCAATTTCTGCCAGGCTCTCTTTTAATCCAAGATTGCTGTATTTAGTTGTGACCACAGTTTTTTTATTTAATTTATCCTCAGCAATCATATCTCTGGCAGCAACTGCCATGATATTGTCTCCTTCTACAATCTCACCTTTTTCATCAATTAAAATTACACGATCAGCATCTCCATCGTGAGCAACCCCTAAATCAGCACCAGTCTCAATAACTTTTTCTGCTGCCAGCTCAGGGGCAGTTGAACCACAGTTAACATTAATTTCCTCACCATTAGGATGATTATTAATTACAACAGCCTCTGCTCCCAGTGACTCAAAAACAGCCGGTGAAGCCTGATAAGCAGCTCCATTAGCGCAATCAATCACTACCTTCAAGCCGCTTAAATCTTCTTCTGAACTGTCAATCACAAAATTAATATATTCATTAATCCAGTTATATTTTTCTTCAACAAGACCAATTTCATTATCTATGGGATAAGGCAGTTCTTCTGAATGATCATTGAAAATTAATTCTTCAATTTCTAATTCTGCCTGATCAGTGAGTTTGATACCGTTCCTATCAAAAAACTTAATTCCATTATCAGCAGTTGGATTATGGGAAGCAGAAATCATAATTCCACCAACCACCTCTTTGGTCCTGCTTAGATAACAGACACCTGGGGTTGGAATAATGCCAAGTCTATAAACATCAATTCCCACTGAAGTCAACCCCGCCATCAGAGCAGCTTCCAGCATATCACCAGAAAGTCTGGTATCTTTGCCAATAACTACAACCGGCCTTTTCTGACTTGAATTTTTACTCAAATAATAGCCGCCGATTCGGCCCAATTTAAACGCTAATTCTCCCTTTAATTCATGATTTGCAACTCCACGTACACCATCAGTTCCGAATAACTTCTTCTGCAAATTCTCCACCCCAATTTATTAATATTTATCTTAAACAATAAAGCAGTTCATAATTTAACTTTAATTTAATAATTCAAATAAGTCAGCTAAAATATCAGCTTCCGTATTGAGCTTATTCCTCTTTTCTGCTGACCTTAACCAGTAAATAACCGGGATCAACTCCCAATAATCTGGCTGAATTAGGAAGATCAACCTCAATTATTTTCATATTATCACCGGGTTCTACATTACGTAAATCAACATAGGCCTTTATATCATCTCTGTCGATTTGAGAAAAATAGGATACATGATCAATCCTAACAACTGCTCTTTCAACAGACATTGATTCCACCTGATATTCATCTGCTAAATTTCGAACCTCAATATCCATTAAAAAAGAAGCAGCCTGTTCTTCACCATAATTAAAAATATTAGCAGTCTGGTTGCTTGCATAACCCCAGAGTAAGACTGCGATGAAAAAGGCTAAAATTAATTTTTTTTGATTTTCAGTTAGAGAAAACATTTAGAGATGCCTCCTCATAAAAGATTTTTCTTTAGATTTTTCAAAACTGTGAGCAAGTTTCTCCCTCAGTTCTGCTTTGTCGAGGTGTCGGCTTAACTGCCCATCCTCTGCTACTGAAATAACTCCTGTTTCTTCAGAGACTACTAAAGCCAGTGCATCAGATTCTTCGGTGATTCCAATTGCCGCCCGGTGTCTAGTTCCCAGACGTGGATTTATATCAGAACGGGTAGAAAGATTTAGAAAACAGCTTGCTGCTTTAATCTCACCATTTTCAATAATCAAAGCCCCATCATGCAGGGGAGATTCGTGCTGAAAAATACTTAATAAAAGCTGTTTGCTTATGGCAGCTTCAAGCTCAATTCCGGTTTCAATATAATTTTTTAATCCTACACGGCGTGAAATTACAATTAGTGCTCCAATCTTTTTTTCTGACATATCTGACACAGCCAGCACAATTTCATTAATTTGTTTTGGCCCCCAGTTCTGCCAGAATTGTTCTTTCAGAAATCCTCCCCTGCCTATCTGTTCTAGAGCCCGCCTTAATTCAGGCTGAAAAACGATTGGCAGCGCTACCATAATAATGGTTAAAAAACTGTCTAAAATCCAGTTTACAGTATTTAATTCTAAAAGCTGTGCAAATAAGCCAACTAAAAAAATCAAGCCCAGACCTTTTATTAACTGTACTGCTCTTGTTCCTGAGATAATGTTTAGTAAATAATAAATAATAAAAGCAATTATAAAGATATCTAATAAACTTGTTAGAACTTTCCAGGACAATTTTATCACCTCTTAATTTAAATATTCGGCAAAAGACAGCCTAAACCCTGCTTATATTTTTAATAAGAAGAAAAAAATAATATTTTAAAGGAATCATTCATTTTTAATAGAAATTATAGAGAGGAGGTGATAGTTTGAAAAATAACATTTTTTCCGATCAGCGCCTAAATTATAAGGATTTTTTAATAATTATTATCGCCTGGTATTTCATTACTTTAAGCAGTTATTATATTATAGAAAAGGATTTTGCCTCTTTAATTTATATAAATGAAATTCTGGCTTTTGCAATTAATGTCCTCTCACATATTGTTTTTTTATTTATAATATACAGCTATTTTAATCTGCTCTATGATTTTAGCTTTGCTGACCTTGGTTTTAAATTTAAAAAAGATAAAATTAATTTGAGTGCTCTATCGGCAGTATTTATGCTTCTAACAGCCGGAGTTATTTTAATAAATCTTAATTACCAACCTGAGGTTAAAAGCAGCTTTTTTCCCCTGCAGTTAGGAGAAAATGTTTTTAGAGTTATTTATAGTAACCTACCACTGCTGATCATGGTTTTTATAATATTACTTTTTACAGCCGGTGTAGAGCAATTCTTATTTAATAAAGTGATTTTTTCACTATTTAACTTATATTTACCATCATCTCTGTCAGTTATATTCAGCGGTTTATTTGCTTCTCTATTATTTTTAGAGTTTAATCCGGCCTTTAATTTAATTATTTTTGCTTCAGTAGTTATCAGCAATTATTTATATATTATAAGTGACTATAATTTATTCACTCCAATCATTTTCTACAGTTATTTTTTGACTCTCTACATAGTTTTTATTTATGGTTTTGATTTTATAATTATCTAGAATAGATATCCGCATTAAAAGAAAAGGCCGGCCAGAGGCCGACCTTTTTAATTTCTTATTTATCTTGCTACTCCCAAAGCTTGAAAACTTTACTTACCTGGTCAATCTTTGCTGCAATTTTTTCATCATTATGATTATGATATAAATCTCCACTACACTTTTCACAGTAGATTGCACCAGACCAGTTTTGACTTCCACATACATTACATTTAACATTTTTATTTCTCATTATTAAGCCCTCCTTATAGTCTTATAGTGTTATATGAGCTTAACTAGAGTATAGCAGTACTTATAATAACTGTCAAGTACATTTCTAAAAAGGGAAAATTAAAAATTATTTGATAATTATTCTATATTCATTATAGGTTTAACAACTGACAGAACAGCAAATTACAGGCTTTAATATTAACTTAATTAACTTAGATATTTATAAAACTCTCAATACAGTTTTTCTCCACACTTAGGGCATTTATTCTTCTTCAGGCTGTTTTCAACATTATAAGATTTTCTTTTTATCAATTTTTTACCACTATTACTGCAGAAAGTATCCACCGTTTTTCTATTATTGTATTACCTAAATAAACATGATCTAAATATTTTTTTGCTTTCTGATAAGCTTTTTTCATCAAATCTAAATCTGTCGGTGGATTATTCAACTTATAGGCAGGATGATATCTGCTTAAATGAAGTGGGATTTGATTATTAATATCAGCCAGCCAGCTGAACAGTTCTTCTAAGTGATAAAATTATGCAGGATATTGATCATTCATTTTCCTCAAACCTACTTACTGTAAAACGGTAAATTTCTACCTCAGTATCTTCTCTTAAGCCTGCCTTTCTTTTAGCAATATTCAACTGTTTCTCAGCTGTTTCTATTCCATCTAAATCAGGCAGCAGCAATCCGGTTTGATGACCACCCTTAACTAAAATACCATATTTTTCAGGATCAAGATCTGATTTATCTCTCACCTGTTCTGGTTCAGATAAAATATCTACTGAAATTCTAATCTCATTTAACTCTTCTTTTTGAACCTCAGGAAAACGGGGATCATTTTCAGCAGCTGTCATCGCATTACTAATAATTTCATAAGCGGCATTTTTTTGAACCGGTCTAAATGTTCCCATACAACCTCTTAAATTACCATTCTTTTTTAGAGTTACGAATACACCTGCTTCTTTTTTTAAAATTTCCGGCAGTTCATCTTCCACAACTTCAGCTTCTTTCCCGGAAATAATATATTCTTCTACTGCTCTTCTTGCTAGATCTGTAATAAATTTATCTTCTTTCATAATCTTCACCCCTCACTACTTTTTGTTTTACTCTGCTTTAATAAATACTGTACCATAACCAACTCCAAAGGGTCCTTCATAGGAGTTAACTTTAAGATCAACTTTCAGTCCATCAAGTGCTCCCAGCATAGTTATAATCGGTCTCAAACCACATTCTCCTGCTTTTTCAACCAGCTCCTGATCGAAATTTAAGATTGACTCAAAATCTTTTTCTTTAAAATACTGTATCAGTTTCTCATCAAAAATATGAGCATCAGGATTAAAACCTGCAGGTGCACCTTTTTTTAAGCGGTGTGATAAATCACCGCTGGCAATGACCGCTATCTTATAATCAAGTTCTTCTGCAGTTCGTGCAATCTCCTGCCCTATTTTATATAGTTCCTCATAGGAAATAAATCCAATCGAAATCGGAACAAGAGGTAATTTAATCCCTGCTTTTTCTAAATAATTTAAGGGAACCATGATACCATGATCAAGTTCCTGGTCAATACCATAATTTTTTAAATCATTTTTTCTTAAAGGCTGCAGAGATAGATCATTTTTTTCCGTATTTTTAATTAACTTTTCTGAAAAAGCAAGTTCAGATTTTTCATTAAATTTAATCTTAGGATGACCAAAGTCACTAAAATTTCCAGAAAGCTCTTCTTTAATAATCAAAGAAGCAGTAGAGCGAAAAACAGGTCCATGTGGAGTGATAAAGACCAGCAGATCAAGATCATCCTTAAATTGAGCAATTTCCTCAGCTGTCTTTTTAAATCCCTGAACAGTCTCCTCTGCCTTTTTTAATTCTCGACCACCAATTTCCTCAATCACAATCGGCGGATGCGGCAGTAAAGCAGCACATTTAACTCCCATATATTTCACCTCC
>JBKHDA010000034.1:0-20489 GCA_046541575.1 Halanaerobium sp.
TAGTATCAGTGGATTATTAAAAAAACTTTAAATAAAGATTAGAAACAAATTAAAAATATATAATTAGTATATTTTTTTAAGTCTTTAGTTTTAAGAGAAATAATTTAGTTGAAATATTCATTTAAAAATTTATTATAAAACTTTTCAGGAGGACAGCAGCCTGTAATAGAACATTGTGTTAAATTGATACCAACAAACAAATTTAAAATATAAAAATATTCATGTATAAACCAGCCTCCCAAAAATCCTAAAAGTACTGCCAATCCTTCTATCAAAAAAACAAAACTCCGTGAGTCCATGATTTAGACCTCCTTTAAAACTGATAAATTTCTCCACTTTTAATTGTTCTAACCTCAGCTGCAAGGTTCCTTTTAAAATACGCCAGAGAATAATCACTGCTGTCATGGGGAGAAAGAAATACCTTTTTAACATGAAAGTCTTTTAAAACTGAAATTTTTTGATTGAGATAATTGTCATCTATTTCTTTCCAGGGTCTGAGGCCGGTACCTACAATCCTCTGAAAATCGATTCCCGCCTTTTTGAGCCGACCATTTTTAACAGGCAGATGAAGTCCTCCTGCTACTGCATAAATGTTTTCTCCACTTATCTTTTCAGCCATCTTAAGTGTGGTTCTTAAATCAGGATGGCCGCAGCCTAAAATAACTACAGCACCTTTGTTTTTAAGATTAACTACCAGTGCCTGTTCTTCGGTTGGACCTGAGAAAAAAAGATTTGCCCTTAAAGGCCCTGTTACAGCAATCTCTTCACTGATTAACTGAGGTCCATAGGTTATTGTTTTCTTTTTTGAACAGGTTTCTGCTGGTGCCGGAAGATAAATATTTTCTATTTTCTCATCAATTATAGGATTTAAATCAATTTCATTTTTGCGGCTGGCTTTGATTCCTCCCATATGATCTGGATGTAAGTGTGAAATTACCAGCTGCTTGAAATCTTTTTCTGCCAGCTTTAATTTGCTGAAATTTTCAGCAAAAGCAGTACTCTCACCGGCAAAAGCAATATCAAAAAGCAGCTTTGAATTATCAGTTTCTAGAAAATAAGATATTCCAGCTTCACTTTTAAAATTTGAATCAGCTTTTGCTTCAACAACTGCAGTTAAAGAAAAATCTTCTACTTCATTTAAGTTTAGCTTTTCAGTTTTATTAATCCTTTCCTTATTAATGCGATCAATATTATCAATACACAATTTATAACTTTCATTTTTGTAATATAAATATGGTAAGATAACTGGTGAGGCTATGGCAAGCACAGGCCACCAGAGTGGATTAAATTTTTGCTTCATTATTAATAATACCTCCAGGGATTTTGACTTTATGATTATGAACATTTGGTAACAACATGATAAAATAATAATTATTATAAAACTGTTAAATAAGAACATATGCAGTCACAATTTTTTCATTAAGTTATGAACATAAGTCAATAAACTTGAGTTAATTAATAATGATTCTTAATAACTGCTATAACAGGCTTCCTAAACGATTTTTTTTTGTAAAATACTTGACAAAGGTGGTTCCCTTATATATAATTATACTCGAAGTTGAGAATCATTTTCAATTAAAAAGTTTTTGGATTTTGTTTTATATATTAAAAATTTTTAACCGAGATATAATCATGGAATGTTTTTTGTCCGGACTAAAAGTCAGGTGGAAATACTTTTTACTATTACAGGCAGAAGTAGTTGAGCTTGATTAAAAACTAATTACAGGAGGAGAGAAATGGATACTATTATGAGCAGCGAATTTGCAATTGATGATAAAAATTTGAGCGAAGGACTGTCGGGTAGAGTGGGGAATTTAGCAGAGGCAGAGACAGATAGAGAATATATTATAAAAAAGATTAAAAGCAGTGATGAAGAACTTAAAAAATTTTTATTTACACTTGGATGTTACGAAGGAGAGTCTATAACCTTAATATCTGTGTTGGCTGAAAATTATATCATTAACATTAAAGATTCAAGATACAGTATTGATAAAGAACTGGCTGAGGCTATTATTGTTTAGATTGTTTAGATTGTATGTGAAAAATAACTTTTAGTTCAAGTTTTTTTAATTTATATCAGTAGTAAATTTGCTGAAAATAAGAATAAAATAATAAGGAGGAAGAAGATAGATGAGTAATCAGAAAAATATTAAAGTAGCTCTCACCGGTAATCCTAACAGTGGAAAAACAACTCTTTTTAATGCGATAACAGGTGAAATAGCACATGTTGGAAACTGGCCGGGGGTTACTACAGAAAAAAGGACGGGAGAAATCAAGAAGAAAATTAATAAAGAGAATGCAAAAATTACAGCAGTAGATCTCCCAGGAGCATATTCGATGTCTCCCTTTACTTCAGAAGAACATATTACAAGTAATTTTGTCAAAAATGAAGATCCAGATGTAATTATTAATATTGTTGATGCAAGTAATTTAAGCAGGAGTCTATTTTTTACAACCCAGCTGCTAGAATTAGATATTCCGGTTGTGGTGGCGCTAAATAAAAGTGATTTGAGTGACAGAAAAAATATCAAAATAGATACTGCACAACTATCAAATTTATTAGGATGTCCGGTAGTTGAAACTGTAGCAACAAGTAAATCTAATAATGATTTAAAAGCTCTTATTACTGAAGTTATTAAAGTAAATGGTAATCGCCAAAAAGCACCATTTGATGCAGGTAATATAGACCTGACAGATAAAAAAGAAGTGGAAGCTGCTGATAAAAAAAGATTTGCTTTTGTAAAAAAGATTGTTTCAAAAGTGGAGGATAGAAAAACAAGCAGCAGCGCTCAAACCCGACAGGATGCTGCAGACAGAATTATAGCACATAAGTGGTTGGGAATACCTATTTTTGCGGCAATAATGTGGGCTGTATTTTCTCTTTCCTTAACCCATGTCGGACCAGTGTTTGCGGATATTTTTGTTGGCTGGATAGACATGTTTAATGCCTGGGTAGGTAGTTTGCTCGGTGAGGGAGTATCTCCTGTTCTTGAGGCAATTTTATTAGATGGTATTATTGGTGGTGTAGGAGCGGTTGTTGGTTTCTTACCCCTAATTATGGTCCTGTTTTTCCTGCTGGCATTACTTGAGGATTCAGGTTATATGTCGAGGGTGGCTGTTGTCATGGATCGATTTTTGAAGAAGGTTGGTTTATCAGGTAGATCAATTATACCAATGATTATGTCTACTGGTTGTGCTATTCCTGGTGTAATGGCAACAAGAACAATTAAAAATGAAAGGCAGCGGAGAACAACTGCAATGTTATCTCCCTTTATGCCCTGTGGAGCAAAACTACCTGTTATTTCTTTATTTGCAGGCGTTTTCTTTAATAATGCAGGCTGGGTAGGAACAAGTATGTATTTTCTAGCGATTGGGGTAATTATTATAAGTGCCTTAATTGTTAGAAATATAACTGGAGATAAAAGTACAAGAGCACCATTTATTATGGAATTACCTGATTATAGATTTCCAAGTTTCAGTAGAGCGACTAGAACAATGCTTTCTAGAGCTAAAGCATTTATAGTAAAAGCTGGAACAATTATACTTATTTCTAATGCTGCTGTCCATATTATGCAGACATTCAACTGGCAGTTCCAGGTCGTTGCTGAAGGTGCAGAACACACCAGTATTCTGGCGAGTATCTCTTCTCCATTATCCTTTTTATTAATACCTCTTGGTTTTGGGACCTGGCAGTTAGCTGCAGCCGCAATCACTGGTTTTATTGCAAAGGAAAATGTAGTTGGTACTCTGGCAGTTGTATACTCGATTACTAACTTTATTAATCCAGATGAACTTGCCTTAGTAGCTGATGGATCAAATGTCGCCAGTGTTATGGGATTAACTTCAGTTGCTGCATTATCCTATTTAGTCTTTAATCTCTTTACTCCACCCTGTTTTGCTGCGATTGGGGCAATGAATGCTGAAATGGAGAGCAAAAAGTGGCTAGTTGGCGCTGTTGGATTCCAATTTGGAATGGGATATACTCTTTCCTTTATCGTTTATCAGTTAGGTACATTATTTACAACCGGTAGTTTTGGTAATGGATTCATACCGGGATTGTTGGCAGTAGCAGCAATGGTTGCTTATATAGTCTATCTGATGAGAGAGAGCAGGAAAGAAGTAGCAGCGGAATTAAGTATGAGTTCTTAAGGAGGTAGCTATGGCCAATTTAATTGTTGCTTTAGTTATACTTATTATAATAGCTGGAGCAGCTGCTAAGATTATTGTTGAAAAGAAAAAAGGAGCCCAATGTGTTGGCTGTCCTTATAGTGGAGCAAATGAAGATAACTGCAGCTATAATGTTATGAGTGAAAAGATAGGCGAGAATCCGGAAAGCTGTCCGGCATTAGAAGGTAAAGAATATAATTTTGATGAAATTGTGCTGGAAGATTAGACCAGTTTAAGGTTTAAAATTAGTTCAATAAAGTAAAGAAACAGAAAAGGGGGAGTATTTCTGGGATTATTTTCAAAAAGATTCCTATCATCTCCCCTTTATTCTAGAATACAGGAGAAAGTTGAAATTTATTAATTTTAAATAAGAAAAATATAATTCGAGGAAGTGATTTTGATGATCAATCAGTTAACTGTTTTAATTTTGCTATCTGCTGTCTTATATGCAGGTACTTCACTCAGACATCTGGCACTGGCAGGAGATAGTTGTGAGGAATGTAATTGTGATAGTGATGACTGCTGTGAGGATGCTGAGTAAAAGAATATATTTTTTATTTTTGATTGATAATGAGAATCGTTTTCAATTTAAAACTATATGAACTTGGTTCAAGTAAAATTATTCACCAAGAAGGAGGAGAGCAGATGTCGTTAATGATAGTAGGAGCAGATAATTTAGGATCAATTAAAGATAATGTTAAAAGTTTAGGTTTTAAGGAAATTACTCACTTAGATGGTAGAGAAAAGTCTAAGTTCAGGAATTTTGAAATACCAGCTAATACTGATTTTGTGCTGGTAATGACCGACTACATAAATCATGCTGTGATGAGGAAAGTAAAGAGAGCAGCTAAAGATAGTGGAGTGAGTGTTATTTATGCCCGCCGCAGCTGGGCATCAATTTACAAGAAATTAGAGAGAAGAGCTGCATTTATACAGTAAGAAAACTATTAGTTATAAAATTTTTTTAATTAAACTTGAGTAATTCAATTAAAAAAACGCAGACCCTGATTTAAAACTCAGGCTCTGCGTTTATATTATTTCCAATTATTTCTAAGTACCCGGTACCATTACTTCTTCTTCGAAATGAGTGCTGTTAATTTTATAAATATAGATTCCCATTACTGCAGCTGCAATAATTAAACCGGTAGTTACTGAGAAGGTATAAGGTAATTCAAAGCCTTCTGGAGCATAAAGAATATAGGTTGCAGAAACTCCAGTCATAAAGAAGGCAGGGATTGAAGCTATCCAGTGATTTTTACCGCGTTTGGCAAGCCACACTGCTCCGGCCCATAAAACAACCATCGCTACAGTCTGGTTTGACCAGGCAAAATAGCGCCAGAGGGCATCAAAATTAATCTGAGACAGGGTTCCACCTACAATAAAAATTGGTATAGCAAGCATTAATCTGTTTTTAATTGACTTTTGTTCCAGACCAAAGATATCAGAGAGAGTTAAGCGTACACTTCTAAAAGCCGTATCTCCAGAAGTGATTGGAGCTGCTATTACTCCTAACATTGCCAGAACTCCACCAACTGTTCCCATCATAGTACCTGTAATTTCGTGGACGACTCCGGCCGGTCCACCAAGAGCTGCCAGGGCTTCGTTTAGAGGTCCGGTTCCTCTAAAGAATGTCATGGCTGCAGCTGCCCAGATTAGAGCTACAATACCTTCAGCAACCATGGCTCCATAAAAAATACGGCGCCCTTCTTTTTCATTTGTAGTACAGCGAGCCATAATTGGTGACTGAGTTGAATGGAAACCACTAATTGCACCACAGGCAATTGTTACAAATAATAAGGGCCACATCGGGAGTTCACCGGGATGAAGATTGTTGAAAGCAATATTTGGGATATTGTAATCACCAAAAATTAAACCTCCACCAACACCTAAGGCCATGATTAGAAGTGCCAGACCAAAGATTGGATATAGTTTACCAATAATCTGATCAACAGGTAAGAATGTAGCAACAAAATAATAGGCAAGGATAATAACTAACCAGATATTAACGCCCATAAAACCGGGTGTTAAGTTAGCCAAAAGCATTGCTGGACCGGTCATAAAGACTGTTCCCACTAAAACTAAAAGTACAATACTAAAAACTCTCATAATCTGTCTGATAGTTCCACCAAGATTTTCCCCGATGATCTCAGAGATTGAGGCTCCACCTGAGCGGATGGAAAGCATTCCGGAAAGATAATCATGAACACCACCGGCAAAAATTGTACCAAATACTATCCAGAGAAAAGCACTTGGCCCCCATAAAGCACCGGCAATTGCCCCGAAGATTGGTCCCAGACCGGCAATGTTTAAAAACTGGATTAAAAAGGCTTTTTTCCAGTCCATTGCTATGTAGTCAACCCCATCTTCCATCGAAATTGCAGGAGTTTCCCGCTCCGGCTGTGAATCAAAGATTCTGTCTACGATTTTCCCGTAAGTAAAATAACCAATAATTAAAACTGCTAAAGAAATAAGAAAAGATGCCATAAAAATATAACCCCCTAATAGTTTTTTTAATACATCTTAATTATATCTGTATCCGGGGATTTTAAAAGGCATCTTAACTGAATTGTAAAAATATTATACTCAATTGCATTATTTGAGATTTAAAAGTTTATTTATCTGTTCAACCTTGGATCTGCTGACTGGAATTTTGTGTTCAGAGTAATCTTCCATTAATACCTGATATTTACCTTTAAACCAGGGAATAACTGCTTTGATATGCTTCAAATTAACTATATAACTTTTGTGAATGCGGAAAAATTGATCAGGCAGCATATTTTCCAGTTCTTTTAATTTAAAACCTGTCATATAAGATTTTTTATGGCAGTGAGCCCAAACTTTCTTCTCTCTCGTAGAAAAATAATAAATATCCTCAAAATTAAGCATTAAATAATAATCTTTTTCCATGACTGCAATTTTATTTAAGCAGTCTTTTTGTTTTGAATTATTGATATTTTCAAATAAATTCTCCAACTGCTGATTAAAATTACTATTATCTTTTATCTCCTGTTTGGCCCGCTCTAAACTTTCTTCCAGCCGCTGATAACTAATTGGTTTTAAGAGATAGTCGACAGCAGAAAGCTGAAAAGCTTCTACTGCATATTCATCATAGGCTGTAGTAAAGATAATATAAGGTGCATTCTGCTGCTGCTTTAAAATTCGGGCTATCTCAATTCCACTTGTACCCGGAATCTGAATATCCAAAAAGAGAAGATCAATTTCATTTTTTTTTAAAATTTTAAGCGCTTTTTCTCCGTCTGCTATTTCGTAGAGAACTTTAAATTCAGGATCTTTTTCAATTAGAAAGTTCAATTCTTCCCGAGCCAGTTTCTCATCTTCAACAATCATTGTTTTGATCATTAATTTGCTTTTCTCCTCTCAAAAAGAAATTCTGATGGGATAGTGATTATGTTCTGAGTTCCATTTCCGCTTTTTGATTTAATTTTTAATTCGGCACTGCTGCTGTATACAGAATGAAGTCTGTCTTTAATATTATTAATTCCTATTCGGTCATTTTCTCCATTTTCGATTTCGGATATTTTTTCCTCTGTAATACCTGGTCCATTATCTTCAATAATGATCTGCAGTTTATCATCATATTTTTGAGCACTGATAATGATTTTTCCACCCTTTTCCTGTGGATAAATTCCGTGTTTAATGGAATTTTCAATTAATGGTTGAATAATAAAGGGAGGAATATTGATTTCTTTTAATGCAGCTGGTATTTCCCATTTAACCTGCAGTCTTTTATCCAGTCGAGCCTTTTCGATATCCAGATAATCCTGACAGAATTCTATTTCTTCAGCTAAAGTTATCTGATAAACATCTCTTTTTAATGTTCTGCGGAAAACACCTGATAATTTAATAAGTAGTTTTCTGGCCTGCTGTGGATTTGTTCTACAGGAAGCTGCTATTGCATTAAGTGAATTAAAAAGAAAATGGGGGTTTATTTGTGCCTGTAAAGCTTTTAGTTCAGCTTCACTTTTGAGTTCGGCCTGTTTAGATAATTTAGCCAATTTAATTTGAGTTGCCAGTAGATTAGAAATCCCTTCTGCTAATTTAATGTCCAGCACAGTTATTTTTTGTTTACAGCGATATAATTTAAGTAGTCCATAAATACTGTTCTCAATCTTTAAGGGTGTTATTACTGCATTGGTCAGCTGACAGCTCTGATGATTACAGTTCATATCATTTTTATTATTAATTAGAATAGTTTGCTTTTCTTTTATGGCTCTGCGGCTGGCTTCAGTCTTTATTTTTTCACCGGGAAGATGGTGATCCTGAGCAGCCCCGGTAAAAGCCAGAACTTTTTCTTTATCAGTTATTGAAACTGCGTCAACCTGACTTTCTTTTTTAATCATGGCAATAATTTTTTCGGCAGCCTGCTGATTAAGTCCATTCTGCAGAAGTGGTAGTGAACGGTCTGCAATTGAAAGAACTTTTTCTGCCTGTAAAGCTCTTATTTTTTGATTATCTTCTTTAACTTTATTTAAAATACTTATAAAGACAGCTATTCCCATGCTGTTGCTTAAAATCATAGGAACTGCAATAATCCTGACTAATTCAACTGCTTGAGTTAAAGGTCTACTAAAAATTATTACAATAATCATTTCAATGGTAAGGGCAAACATCCCAATTAAAAATCCATTTTTAAAATTAATTTCATCTTTTCGATATTTTTTATAAAAAAGTCCACCTATAAGTCCACTGGTCGTTGTTCCCACTGCACAGGCTAGAGCAGTAAAGCCCCCCAAAGAAAAGCGGTGTAAACCTGCTATTAACCCTGCTGTAATACCAACAAGGGGTCCACCTAAAAGTCCACCCATCAGGGCTCCTATGGCTCTAATGTTGGCATAAGCATCCATAATCATGATTCCCAAAAAAGTTCCCATAATTGAGAGTACGGCAAAAAACACTATTAAAAATATTTTTTCATATTTGTTAAAACTTTCAGTAAAAATGTGTTTTACACTACTGAGACGACTTAAAATATATGCAAAAGTAACAATTACACTCATGCTTTTAAATAAGGTAAATAGTAATCCAAGAACTCTGCTCTTATACATAATTTACTCCTTTAAAAAAGATTTTATTGAGCTAATTAAATAATACTACATTATATTAGCTTAATCAAATGCAAAGAAATTGTGTTATATTTCACTTGTACCGGACACCATAAAACGATTTAGGTACATGGTACCAATAAAAGCAAGAAGTGATTGCTATTATTTAGCAGAATTGATATACTAAAGGGTATAATAAGAAATGAATAATTTTAGTTTTGGGGGTTCAAAAATGGAAAAGGAAAATATGCGTTATGAAGAGGGGAAAAAGATATCAATTATTAGTCTTTTAAGTAATACCGTATTAGCTTTGATAAAGATTTTTATAGGTTTTTTTGCAAATAGTAAGGCTTTAATAGCAGATGGTTTTCACTCTGTTTCTGATATGGCTTCAACTATTATTGTGATGGTAAGTATTAGATTTTCAGAAACACCGGCTGATAAAAATCACCCATATGGTCACGAAAAAGCCGAAGCACTGGGGACAAATGTTTTAGCAGTGATTTTAATTTTAACTTCTGTTTTTCTGGGGCGAGATGCGGTTTTAACTCTATTAAGTGGTAATATTGCAGAACCGGGCTTATGGGCTTTAGCTGCAGCTTTTCTTTCAATAGTAGTTAAAGAGACACTTTATCGCTATACCATAAAAATTGGAGAGAAAATTAACAGCAGGGGTTTAATTGCTGATGCCCATCATCACCGCTCAGATGCATTTTCTTCTATTGCAGCCTTGATCGGAATTGGGGGAGCAAAATTAGGCTTTAGATTTCTTGACCCTTTAGCCGGTTTGGTAGTTGCCTTTTTAATTTTAAAAGTAGGATATGAAATTTTAAGAGATACATCCTATGAGCTGATGGATGGTAGACCTGCAAAAGAAAAAATAGATAAGATTAGAGAACTTGCGGCAGCTATTGAAGGAGTAATAGAAATTCATGATATAAAACTGCGCAGTTATGGACCTAACTATATTGTTGATTTAAAAATAGTTGTTAAAGATCAACTTTCTGTGGCTGAAGGACACAAAATTGCCTGTCAGGTAGAAAATAAAATTATAGATGAGAGTGATGAGGTTAAAGATGTGCTGGTCCATGTTGATCCACTTTCTGTTCATCAGGATTGAGAAGTTAGCTGAATCAATAAAAATTCACTTAAAAATACCGGTCAGGATAATTTAGTTTGTCTAATCTCAATATGGGAGAGAAATTTAGTGATAAAAATAATAATTATAATAAATGATGTAATAGAAAAAAACAAAATAAAGTCGTATCTAAATCGTGCCAAAAGAAAAATCAGTAATTTTGATTTTGAGCTGGTTAAAGAGTTTGATGATAGTCGTCAGGCTGTTAATTATTTATGTCAAAATTCAGATATAGATATAATAATAGCTGAAAATAAAACTAATGCAGTTTTTTCAGGTATAGACCTGGTAATGCTGGCGGAAAAGGAATTCTCTCAGAGTAGTATTATGCTTATAACTGAAGCAGACTCAAAGATTGAATTTGATTTTGCAAATATAAATAATTTAACTGCTGTTTTGAATAAAAGAGCTAATTATACTTCTTTTCGAAATCTATTATTATTAACAATCCTCAAACAGAAAATAAGAATAGAAGAAATAAGAAAAAAAGAGGAAAAATTAAATGATTACCGAACAATTATTGACCACACCCATGACGCTATATTTTTGCTGGAAGTAGATTGTGATCAAAATTTTTATTATAAAAGAATTAATGGAACTCATCAGCGTTTAACTGCTTTAACTAATGAAGAGATTCAGGGTAAAAGAATTGATGAAATTTTTAGTAAAGAAGTAGCAGAAGAATTAGAACAAAATTATCTTAAATGTTTAAAAAAGAAGGGGAGAATTAATTATACTGAAAAATTAGACTTTCCTGCCGGTAAAAAAATCTGGCAGACTTCATTATATCCGGTTATGAGAAATGGTAGAATAGAAGAAATTGTTGGAGCCTCTTATGATATAACAGATATGGAAGTTAAACAGCAGAGGCTGGATTATATAAAAAGGCATGATAAACTTACAGGCCTTTATAATAAAGAATATTTTATTAAGTTGTTTTCTGAGATAAATAAGAAAAAGGAATCTAAGCTGTCATTAGTTTTAATTAATGTTGAAAAATTTCATTTAATAAATCAAATCTTTAGTCCTAAGCAGGGTGATCAGGTTTTAAAAGAGATTGGCTCTATACTTGCTCAAATCACAGATGAGAATAAAATTGCAGGCCATCTGTATGCTGATCATTTTGCAGTGATTTTGAAAAACAAGAATAAAGCAGAAATAGAGGAGACCATCAGTTTTATTAAAAACAAAATAGCGAAAATAAGTATTAATGAGATCTACATTGATACTGCTGTGGTTTCTATGACTAAATTAAATAACAAGAAAAATGCCAGTGAATTTTTTAATGATGGTATTTCAAAATTAAATTTACATAAATATAAAAGCAGCAGTGAAAGTAGATTTTATAAGTCACTGATAAATTATATAGAAAAAAATAATTATAGAGATTTAAGACAGACAGCTGAATTAATTGATATTTGTCGAAGTGCTGCAGATTTTTTTGGTCTGAGTAAAAAAGCTAAGAAGGAATTTTTACTTTTAGCTAAACATCATGATATAGGTAAGTTAGCACTTAATCAGAATATAGTTAAAAAGGGTGAGAATTTAAGCCGTGCTGAATGGGCAGAATATCAAAAACATATAATAATTTCAGCTAATTTTGCTGCTTCCTATCAGGACCTGGCCGGAATTAGAAATTTAATATATTATCATCATGAACATTTCGACGGCAGTGGCTGGCCGGGAGTTTTAAAAGGAGAAGAAATACCATATTTGAGTCGACTTTTTGCTGTAGTTAATTTTTACAGCAATTTAAAAACAAATTTGTTTTCTCCGTTTTTAAAAGATAAATATTATTTTGGAGCTCTGGAGAAGCAAGAAATTGCAAAAGAAATTAATTTTTATAAAGGAACAGTCTTTGACCCGTTAATTGTGGATAAATTCCTGTCTTTCCTTAACTTAGAGAAATAAGAGAATTTATTGTGTGTAAACAGATAGTTGTCCACAAGTTAATAACAAAACAGGTGTTTTATCCACAGTTGCTAACAATTAATCAACAAAAATTGTGGATTAATTCCCGGGGTTACTAACAAGTTATCCACAATTTGTGGATATCAAAAATGATTATTATTTAAAATTAGCATAAAATTATCTTTAAAATAAATTTCAAACTGAAGTTTAATCTATATTTTTAAATTAAAGATAAAAAAAGATGAGGAGGGAGAGAATGAGAAAATTTTCGCGAGTAAAATCAAGTGAGATAGGTCATACTCCTGGAACCCTGCATGGAATTGAAGAGGAGATAGATGCTCAAATTGAGTTAATTCAATTTAATGAAGACACAGTGAGGAGAAAAAAAGTAGATGATTTTTCACTGGAACTTATTGAAGAAAATTTTGTTAATTGGATTAATGTTATAGGACTTCATGATGTAGAATTGGTAAAAGAAGTTGGAAAACTGATCGGACTGCATCCTCTTACCTTAGAAGATATTACAAATACCCGTCAGCGGCCAAAAAAGGAAGAGTTTGATAACTACATCATTACAATTTTAGATATGTTGAGCTACAAAGGAGAGTACATACAGTCAGAACAGGTCAGTGTGATTTTAAGAGAAAACACGATTATTACTTTTCAGGAAGCCCAGGGTGATGATTTTAATCCGGTTCGGACTAGAATTGAAGAAAATAAAGGGCAGATTAGAAAAAAAGACACAGATTATCTTTTTTATGCCTTACTGGATGCAATAGTAGATAATTATTTTCATATTTTAGAAAGAAATGAAGAAGTTTTAGAGGAACTTGATGATATAGTGGTGGCTGCTAAAACAGGTCCTGATACCTTAGAAATTATACAGGATTTGAAACAGGAAATAGTCTTTTTGCGCAAAACAATCTGGCCTTTAAATACTATTTTTGGCAACCTCTATCGGGTGGAATCTCCACTTATAAAAAAAGAAACAGATTATTATCTGCGTGATGTTTATGATCATATAGGACAGCTGATGGATGAGATTGATGTCAGCCGTGATATGCTTTCAAGTATGCTGGATATTTATCTTTCTAATAAGAGCAATAAAATGAATGAAGTAATGCAGTTTTTGACAGTGATTTCTACAATTTTTATCCCCCTAACTTTTATTGCTGGAGTATATGGAATGAATTTTAAATATATGCCGGAGTTAGAACATAAAATTGCCTATCCTGCTGTAATGTTTTTGATGCTGGTGATTGCTGTAATCCAATTGATATATTTTAAGAGGAAAAAATGGCTTTAGATCTATTAGCAATTATCTCGGCAGCAGGTACAGGAGCAGTAACCGGCTATTTAACCAATAACCTGGCATTAAAAATGATTTTCAAAGAGTACGGACCACTTGGGGGAGTGGTAATTAAGACCAAAGATGAATTTATTGATAGTATTTCTGCCCTGGTAGAAAGGGATTTAATTAATCATCATACTTTAGAAGAAGAATTTTCTCGGCCGGAATTTAAAGCTCATTTTACTAAGACAGTATCTGATTTTTTAAACAACTATTTAGTAGAGCGCACAGCCCGGACTAAGCTGGGAGAGATTCCAGCCTGGGAAGAAAATTTTGAGCTTTTAAATTCTTTTGGCCCAGCTGCAGCAGTTGATATTTTAAGCAGCAGCAGTGATAAATTAAAAGAAGAAAAATTAGATCTGTTAATTCCAGAATCAGCCCAGCAGAAGTTCCTGCAAAATATGTATACTAAAATTATAAAAGAGGCAGAAGCTGAAGCAAGTATAGAAAAGTTAATTTTAAATTTTTATGGGCAGCTTAAAACCAAAAGTTTGGCTCAACTTTTAAATAAAGAAAGTAAAGAACAGCTTAAAAACTTCATCCAGCAGGCTATTAAGTATTTTAGAAATAATTATCAGGAGCTTGAGGATTTAGAAAGAAATGATTTTAAAGAAAGTTTAAAAGAACTTTTTAATCTGGAAAATTTAAGTCAGAATATAGTTGGCGAAATAAAAGAAATTAAAATTAAGGAGTTTTTTCAGCAGGAAAATGAATTAAAAAAGATTGTAAAAGGGGCTGATTTTCATGATAGTTTAAAAGAAATTTTAGTTAATTTTAAAATTGAGATTGATAATTCAGAGCTGACTTTAAATGAGCTTTTTACAGAAGAGATCAAAGCTGATTTAGAACAGGAAGCAGCTGAGCTTATTTATACTGCCGAATCAGACCTGATTAAATTTTTAGAAAAAGAAGAAGAACAGCTGAACAATCTAATTTTGAAGGCTGTAGAAGCAGAAATTGAGGCAAGTACAGGTTTTAAAGCAATGAGCCGTCAGGGTATTTACAACAAATATCAGGAAAATATAGATGAATATGGATTACCGCTGTCCCACCTGAAAGATCATTTAAAAGAAAAGTTGAAATCAGATAATCAGGAGCTGGCAGCAGCAGTTATAGAAAAATTAGAAAAAATTAAAGTAAAGAAAATAATTAAGGAAATTGAACTTGAAAAACTGACCGCAAATATAGAAAAAATAGTCTGGGACTTTTATCAGCAGAATAAGGATAAAAGGTTAATTGATCTTTTTGCTGAAGAAATATTTGCTAAAGATAAGCTGACTGAAAAGATTATAGATCTATTTTTTAAATCAATAACCAAAATAACTGCTGAAGCTGAATCAGTTGATATCTTAATTGATTATTTCTTAGAATTTAAATTGGCGGATCTGATGAGCAGCGAAAAAATAGTTCTTATCAAGGATAAGATGGCAGAGCAGATATATAAATTTCTGGCAGAAAAAGATTTTTTAACAGTTTTGGGTGTGGATTATTTAAATCAAAATTTCTTTAGCTTAATTAATAAAGAAATTAACAGTTCCAAACCTGAGCTTGAAGCAGAAGGAAAAAAATATTTAAATAATTTACAAACTGAGCTGGCAAAAAAAGAGATAACAAGTTTTTATAACTTAGTTAAAAATGATCCGGAGACTGTTGTAGATTTAACTGAATCTATAATGTCTTTCTTTTATAATAATTTACCTCAGCTTTTAGAGGGTAAGGTTGCTGAAGCTGCATCAAGCAATTTGCATCAGCTTTCTGATGAAGAAGTGCAGAAAGCTATAGAGGATTTTATGGGGGCAGAACTAAAGCCAATAACATATTTAGGGGCTTTACTGGGAGCTGCTGCCGGGATTATCTTTTCTCTCAGCGGTGCTGAGACAGCACTTTTCAGTATCTCACCGCTCTGGGTTGACTATTTAACTTCAGCTCTCTTATATGGTGGAGTCGGCTGGTTGACCAATGTTCTTGCTCTCTGGATGATTTTCCATCCTTATCAGCAAAAAAATATTTTGGGTGCACAAGTACCCTTTACTCCCGGGGTTGTTGCTAAAAATAGAAGCCGTTTTGCTGATTCAATGGGGAAATTTGTAGAAAAAGAGCTGCTTAAAGCTAATTCAGCTGCCGAAATTATTGAGGAGAGTCGGCTGGAGATTAAAAATAGCACCCTTGAGTATTTCAAAAACAATGATTATCAGCAGTTATTTGAACTGCTGTCAGAAAAGAATAATTTTCTGGCAGAATCTGCTTTAGAAAAAATTAATAAGTTAATTGGCAGTTCAGATTTAGCCAAATTTAAAACTTTAATAGAGCCTGTAAATCAAGAATTAAATCGCCTTTTGGCTGAGCAGGCAGAATCATTTGATTTTGCAGCTGAAATTAAAGGATATTTAGCTGAGGAAGAAATTCAATTAAAAGACTTAAATTCTTTAGTTAACTCTAAACTGAGTGTTGAACAAATAACTGAGGCTGCAGCGGGCGAATATAGGATTGAACTCAGTTCAAAAGAGCTCAAGAAAATCTTTCAGAATAAAGAATTATATCCTTTATTTAAATTTTTGGCGCCTCATTTATTTGAAAAAGAAATTGATTTTGATCTGAAAAATTATATTTTAGAGTTATTAAAAGATAATTCTGATTATTATCTTGATCAGACACTGGAATTGTTATTGAAACAGCAGGATCAGATTGCACGTTTAATTAACTTTAAAAAAGACGAGATTATAGAAAGAGAAAAAGAAAAAAAGGGGGGGCTGCTCAAAAACACTTTAATATCCGGGGCAATATATATGGCTGATCTGGATGAATTTATAGATTCAGTTGTTGAAAGGGTATTTCAACAGCTGCAGGAAGAATACTTTAGAGAAAATAGAGATAGACTGGAACTCCTTTATAATAATCTGCTTAAAAAAATTGAAAATAGTGAGCTGAGCGGGGCCAGTAATTTGAAAAGCAATGAAATATTAAAGGGCTTTTTAAGCAGTGAAGTTGGATCTGAACTTTTAACTGAGGTACTTTATTTAAGTGAAGATTCATTAGCTGAGCTGATTAATTCAACTTTTAAAGCTGATAGTAAGAATCTTTTCGCTCTTAATGTAAATATTAAAGCTGAAGTCTTAGAGTATCTTATTAATCAGCAGCTTAGTTTAGAACAGAAACTGCAGCTTTTGCTTTCGCTAAAAAAATTATTTGAAGCAGATAATATAAAAAAAGAAATCCTAAAGCTGACAAAAGAGATTGATTTTCAAGCACTTAATCAGGAGTTAGCATTTTTATTTAAGAAAAAACAGTTAGTCAAAATTGAAGATTTAGACTCTGAAATTTTTGCAGATCTTAAAACTAATTTAGTTTCTTTATTAGAGAAAGAAGAAATAAAAGAGCAGCTGCTGACTGAAAGTGCAGATAAAATATCTGATCTGTCTGAGCTTTTCGAAAAAGAGAGTGATCGCAAGAGCTTAGAATATCTGCTCAGCTTATTTATAGAAGCCGGAGTTGATAGTTTTAAAGCAAATTCTGAAGAACTACTTAATAGTCTAGAATTAAAAGAATTAACTGCTGCTGAAGTAAGAAAAATGAATCCGGCAGAAATAGAAAAAATATTTGATAGTTTTGCCGGCAGGTATTTTGCTCATCTCAAGCAGTACGGTTGGTTTGGTGGGATTTTTGGAGTGCTTCAGTTATTGTTGAGAACAATGATTTAAAAAAATAAAGAGGTGATTTTAATGAATTTAAAAAGAAAGCTTATTTCTTTTTTACTGCTGATAACTTTTTTGCTGACCATTTCTTTTTCTGCAGCCGCAGCTGAAACAACAGTTGCAGTAACTATTGTGCCTCAGATAGAGATGGTGGAAGCTATAGCTGGGGATCGGGTAGAAGTTGTAGAGATGATACCAAAGGGACACAGCCCTGCAAATTATGCACCCTCACCGGCAGAAATGAGGGCATTTGATGAAGCTGGTATCTATTTTTCTATGGGGGTACCTGCAGATATGCAGAATATTTTACCCAGAGCAGAAGAACAGACTGATTTAAAAGTAGTAAAATTATTTGATAGAATAGAAGAAAAATATCCGCACCGCTATTTTGGAGAGGAAGAAGAGGCTGATGGTCATAATGAAGATGAAAATGATCACGGCCACAGTCACGAAGGAGGAAGAGATCCTCATATCTGGCTTTCGCCTGATCGAGTTAGTCTGATGGTTGAAATAATGAGGGATCAGTTGATAGAAATTTTACCTGAGTATGAAGCTGAATTTAAAGAAAATACTGAGCAGTATTTAGAGAAATTATCTGCAGCTGATCAGGAAAACAAAGAGCTTTTATCTGAATATAAGGATCAAGAAATTCTTGTTTATCATCCTTCTTTTGGTTATTTTACCGAGCATTATGGCCTAAAGATGATTTCAATAGAGGAAGATGGTAAAGAACCGGGCCCCCGCCATCTCCAGGAAATTATTGAACATGCTCGTCAGCAGGGGATAAAGAATGTTTTTTATCAGGCAGAAATAGACAGTAATAAAACCAGAGCAGCTGCTGAAGAACTTGGTGGGGAAATTATAAAACTTAATCCCCTGTCACAAAATTATATTGAAAACTTGAAAGTGATGGCTGAGAAGATGGCAGCCTCGATTTCGGAAAGAGATGGTCAGTAGTGACTTATGCAGTTGAGCTGAATCATATTTCAGTTAAATACGGTAAATTAGAAGCCTTAAAAGATATAAGTATTCAGGTTGAAGAAGGCTCCTTTTTGGGGATTATTGGCCCCAATGGTGGTGGAAAAACTACTCTGCTGAAAGTGATACTTGGATTAATAGAGCCTGAAGTAGGTGAGGTCAAAATATTTGGTCGTCCTCTTAATCAGACGGCTGATAAAATTGGATATGTACCCCAGATTTCTAATTTTGACCGCAGTTTTCCAATTAGTGTTCTCGATGTTGTTTTGATGGCAAGACTTGGAGGTCAAGTTAGATTTTTTCACCAGTATAAAAAAGAAGATATAAAAAAGGCTGAGGCAGTTTTAGCTGAGTTAAATCTGCTTCAGCTTAAAGATAGACAGATCGGTAAACTTTCTGGAGGCCAGCTGCAGCGGGTTTTAATTGCCAGGGGTCTGGCTGTAGAACCTGAGATTCTGCTTTTAGATGAACCGACTGCAAGTGTTGATGCCAGCTCTACCTCGCAGATTTATGAAATATTAAAAAAATTAAATGAGGATAAAACAATAATTGTGGTTACTCACGATATGGCTGCAGTTTCTTCTTATTTTGACAGTCTGGCCTGCCTGAATGAGAAATTATATCATCATGGTGATAAGCATCTGGATCAGGAGACAACAGAACAGGTTTTTGGCTGTCCGGTAGATTTAATTGCTCACGGCCATCCTCATCATGTATTTGCCCCTCATGGAGAGGAGGAAAATAATGATTAATGCAATTTTAAATTATCAGTTTATGCAGAATGCTTTAATTGCTGCCGTGTTAGCCAGCATTGTCTGCGGTCTGATTGGTACAATTATTGTTGAAAAAAAATTAGTGATGCTGAGTGGAGGTATTGCTCACACCTCATTTGGAGGTATAGGATTAGGATATCTTTTAAATATTGAGCCTATTTATGGTGCTCTGGGTTTTGCAGTTGCTTCTTCTCTAGCAATTGCTTCTATTCGTCGTAAAATTGGCACAGGATCTGATACCTTAATTGGAATGTTCTGGTCCTTAGGTATGTCGCTGGGTGTATTATTTATCGGTTTTACACCAGGTTATCCACCTGATATTTCTTCTTATTTATTTGGAGATATTTTAACAGTCCGCAGAATGGATGTCTGGCTGATGGGAGCTTTAACTATTTTTATGCTTCTGGCAGTCAGCAGCCTTTTTAATTACTGGAAAGCCTATTTATTTGATGAAGAATTTTTAAGAGTGCTTGGTGTGAAGTCAACTCTGCTGGAAAACTTTTTATTTATAATGATTGCACTTGCCATTGTAATTTTAATCAGAGTTGTGGGGATAGTACTTGTAATTGCTCTTTTAACAGCACCACCGGCAGCAGCAAGATTATATACAGATGATTTAAAGAAAATTATGGGGCTGGCGGTTGTATTTGGTCTGATATTTTCTTTCAGCGGTTTAACTTTTTCTTATTATTATGATCTGCCTTCAGGGGCGGTAATTATTATTACAGCTGCTTTATTTTACTTTGCCTCTGTAGCATTTAAAGGCCGCAATGAATAATTTATTTAAATATCAGCCTGCAGAATAAGCATTACAGCAAAAAGCTAGTATTTTAAAGAAAACTTGTCACTAATTAAGGCTCAGCATTAAATTTGTTTAGAGATTAGATTTGAAATATTTGTGATTTTCTCCAGCTTATATTAAGATAAAAATAGTTAATTTTAAAATTGAATAGTTTTAAATGAGGGTTTCAGTCATTATTTTGGTGTTAATAGCGAAAATAACTGTCTGGATTAAAACGGGAAAGAGGTGAAAAACCTCTGCGGTCCCGCCGCCGTAAGGTTTAAAGATAATCAAAACTGCCACTGGACAAACTGGGAAGGCTGATTATTAATTGAACCGAGCCGGAAGACCTGCCTTTATTTATAAACACCATTAACTCACGGGTCATGAGGGGGTGTTAGAGTAGAAGTTTATTTAATAAACTGCCTGGCAGTAGTTAAACTAAAAAACCTTTAGTATTACTAAAAGGAGACTGCAGTTTATTTTAGCTCAAAAATAATGAGCTGATTTTAAATAAAATTCTGACAACTAACTTTAATTATTAATCCCTTTCGTGAAAGTTAAGCGAAGGGGATTTTTTTATTTAGATAAGTTTTAAAATAGAAATTAGATTTAAGCAGGAATATTTAAATGGT